>CALVVS010000030.1 GCA_944363925.1 uncultured Bacilli bacterium
TATTATATGAGATTTCTCCCATCTACATACATAATATCATATTTTTAACTTTAAGACAATTATTTTCCAACACAAAATCTACTGAATAAATTATCAAGTAATTCCTCATCATAACTTTCACCAATAATTTCACCAAGTAAATTCCAAATATCCTTTAAATCAATTTCCACCATATCAATTGGATAATTATTTTCTATACCTTTTCTAACCTCTTTAACACTATCTAAAACTTTTCGCAAAATAGCTAAACTTCTCGCACTAGTTAAATAAGTTAAATCCGTAGTTTCAATTTTTTCTAAATTAAATAACTCTTTTATTTTTTTACCAATATCATTAATATTAGTATCCCTTAAAGCACTAACATATACAATATTATCAAGTTCATCATCATCTATTTTTTTATCTAAATCACATTTATTAACTATCGTTATATAATTCTTACCCTTTAATTTATCCAAAATAATCAAATCATCACTACTCAATTTTTCATTATAATTAACCACAAATAAAATCAAATCAGCTTGATTTATCAAATTCAAACTTTTCTCAACCCCAATGCTTTCAACCACATCATCAGTTTTCCTAATACCAGCTGTATCAATCAAATTCAAAATCAAATTGTCAATTCGAAATGTTGCCTCCACACTATCGCGGGTCGTTCCCTGAATATCTGTCACAATTGCTTTATCTTCGCCAATCAATCTATTAAGTAAACTACTCTTACCAACATTAGGCTTACCAATAATTACCGTCTTAATACCATTAGTTAAAACTTCACCATTTTTACTTTCCTTCAAAATTTCATTAATTTTCGTCTCAAGTTCACCTAAATTATCCTTAATCTTATCAACTGTCATTTCTTCTATATCCTCATACTCCGGATAATCTATATTAAACTCAATATTAGAAATAATCATCGCAAGTTCATCTCTTAACTTACTAATCATATTAGATACCTTACCACCAACTTGGTTCAAAGCTATTTTCCGGGAAATATCAGTTTTAGAATTAATCAAATCTATAATACCCTCAGCTTCTGTCAAATCTATTCGCCCATTAAGAAAAGCTCTTTTCGTAAACTCACCAGGCTCCGCTAATCGGCATCCATTAACAAGTAATAACTCCAAAATTTTATCGGTTGTCATAATGCCCCCATGCGCATTTATTTCTGCTACATCTTCCATAGTAAAAGTTTTAGGAGCCCTCATAATACTAACTAAAACCTCATCAACCTTTTCCTCACCATCGACAATATAACCATAATGAATAGTATGACTAGGAGCATCTTTAAAATTTTTATTAGAAAAAATCTTACTAACAATTGAAATAGACTCAGGTCCACTAACCCTAATAATAGATATCGCTCCAACACCTTGTGCCGTCGATATAGCCGCTATCGTATCTTCCATCAAATCACCTACCAAACTTAAAAAAATTCTTAATCTTATAAAACATACGAGCCAAACCTAAATACTTAGGCAAAGCCTTAATATTAACTACCACATCCATTGAAAGCCTCTTATCCGCATAAGTTACAACCCAGCCTTCCTTATATTTAGGCGGAATTATATTAAGTGGAAACATATGTCTTTCAATTATATTCGCAATTCTCTCGTTCATAAGCTCTGGAAAAAACTTATAAGCATTTTCCATTGCCTCATGTGCATGTACAAAACCATGTTTCTTAAAAAAAGGTACCTTATCATATATATGTTCTTGCCAAGATTCTTTGTAAAAATCATGAAGTAAACCACCAATTGCTGCATCTTTATAATTCCACTTTCTTTTTTTACATATCCTATATGACAAATATGAAACAACTAAACAGTGTTCATAAAGAGAACAATTTTCATGGTGTAGCCAATCTTTTCTTTTTAAAAATTCTTTAGAACCAAGTATTGGAGCAACAATTTCTAAATATTCCTTATCATTAGCTACTTCTTTTGTAATATCTTTTTTTCTCATAACTAGCTCCTTTTCCAAAATATTATAACACAAAAAACAGTAAATAAATTACCGTTTTTTACTCACTCATAAATAAATTATTTGAATAAAATACTGGATCACATGTTAAATTAATATTAAGCCTCTTTAAAGTATTTAAATCGCCATTATAAACCATAAAAGATGCATGTGCCTCTAACCCCGATAACTTATTCAAATTTTTTAAAGCTTTTTTAATAATTGGATTAGTAACTGAGCAAATACTTAAAGTAATAAGAACCTCCTCTAAATTTAATGATTTCGATGAGTGATTACTAAGTGGTTTTAACTTTAAAATAGGCTCAAGTACTGATTTAGAAAGCAAATCAACATCATCAGGTATTTTATTAAGTTCCTTTATCGCATTTAAAATTAAACTACTAGCCGGACTTAAAAGTTCAGTCTTTTTACCAGTAATAATTTTTCCATTACCAAGTTCTAACGCAATAACCGGTAAATCTTCTAAACTACTTTTTTCTCTAGCCACTTTTATAACCGGTCTTTCCTTCAAAGGGTCAATTTCTAACTCGTTCATCAAAAGCCTAATTCTCTTATATACATCCTCTTCGGCATCACCAGTCTTATAATCACAAAAAGCTTTATAATACCTTCGAATAATTTCCTGCCTACTAGCCATGCGAATAACCTCATCATCATCAATACAAAAACCAATCATATTAACACCCATATCAGTTGGCGAATAATATATATCTTTTCCCGTAATCTTATGAAGTATCGCTTTAAGCACCGGAAATACTGCCAAATCACGGTTATAATTAACCGAAGTAACTCCATATTTCTCTAAATGAAAAGAGTCAATCATATTAACATCCTTTAAATCAGCAGTCGCCGCCTCATAAGCCACATTAACAGGATGTTTTAAAGGTAAATTCCAAACTGGAAAAGTCTCATACTTCGCATATCCAGCTTTAACTCCTTTTTTATATTCATGATAAAGTTGAGATAAACAAGTAGCTAATTTACCACTAGAAGGACCAGGAGCTGTAACAACAACTAATTTTTTAGTCGTTTTAATATAAGGATTAGCCCCATAACCCTCATCACTAACAATAACATCAACATCAGTTGGATAACCTTTAGTAGGTGTATGAACATAAGTCTTAACACCTCTTTTTTCAAGTTGATTAATAAACTTCTTTGAACTCTCCTTGCCAGTATATAAAGTGATAACTACACTATTCACAGATAAGCCTAAATTTTGAAATTCATCAATTAATCTCAAAACTTCCATATCATAAGTAATACCATAATCAGCCCGAATTTTCTTTCTTTCTATATCCTTCGCATTAATACAAATAATTATTTCCGTAATCTTTTTAAGTTCACAAAGCATCTTTATTTTAGAATCCGGTTCAAAACCAGGCAAAACCCTCGAAGCATGATAATCATCAAATAATTTGCCACCAAACTCTAAATAAAGCTTATCAAATTCCTTTATTTTTTCCTTTATTCTTTTACTTTGTATTTCCACATACTTTTCATTATTAAAACCCTTTTTCATAACTAACTCCCCCTATTATAAATAATAACACATCACTAAACGTATTTAAACACACAAAGAAAAATTTATTATCTTCTTTACAAATAAAAAAGACTAAAATATACATCGTTGTATATAATTAGCCATTTTATAAAGAAATTTCGTATGGATTATTTTGTGAACCGTCTCCTCCAATAATTTTAATATCTGACGAAAGGTAAAGAACTGGATAAATTCTACCAATCATATCTGCAGAGTAAGGAAAATATCCATTAGGAAGAGCAGCATATACACCACTAGTATTACCATTTGCATATGTTGAAATTGTCCACCACCATTTTTCTGAATCATACATCCATGTTGTATCTTTACAAATATTAAAATTATTAAGAAATATATTCGCATTTCCACATTTACTAACATTTGAATTAGTTCGTATATATTCAGACAATATAGGTATTGCTATTTTACCTGCAAAAACACGGCTATTTTCTTCACTAATTTCAACGCCTAAATCTTCTGGAAAATTTGAAGGTCCAATTGAAAAATTATGTGACACAATTTGCTTTTGTGCTTCAGTACCTATTCCATTATAATATGTCTCATTTAAGTATGTATTTAAACTTGCTGGGCGAAGCCAATCATTATTACCTGCTGTATCAAAAGCAAATTCACCTATACTATTTGCACGTACAATCTTTATTATTCCAGTATTTTCAACTGAAATTATTCGCCAGCCTGCCATTTCATTATTAAAAGTTATATAATTATTGGGATTTCCTCCTCTATAAAAATATCTTCCATCTTCATATTCATCCGAATATAACCCATCTCCTGAGGTTACTATTTCGACTTGTTCTAATATTGTATCTCCTGCTGTCATTGGTGTTGTACACACTCCATATAATTCATCAATCGCACCCTGTACATCTGTACTTGAAAGCCCACTTGCACTATTATCATAAGTAACATCACTACTAGCAAAATAAGTTGCCGCTGATACCCCAATAACTCCAAATATAAATGCTCCTAATATAAAACAAAAAATATTATTTTTCAAAATTTTTTTAATTAATTTCATTAATCTTCACCTCATATAAAAATCACAATTTGTGAGTTTATCTTATAAATATATTAACTCACATCTTGTGAGTTGTCAATAAGAAAATATCACAAAATGAGATAATTTAATTGGTGATAGACATGATTGGTAAAGTAATAAGATATATGCGAAAACAAAAGAAATATAAACAAGAAGTACTAGGTGAAATGATTAAAGTCAAAGGTAATACCATAACCCAATATGAAAAAGGCCAAAGAAACCCTACCTTTGAAACCATCGAAAAAATAGCCGAACTATGCGACTATACCGTATACTTTAAAAACAACATTACTGGCGAAACATTTACTTCAAAAGACTTAGATAGAAAAGACATCTAAGTTTTTTTGTAAACAAAAAAGAAGAACTTAATCTTCCTTAAACTTAATAACTACATATCTATTAGGAGCTTCCCCTTCACTTTGTGTCTCTAATTTCTCATAAGAAGCAATAATATTATGCACAATCCTTCTTTCATAAGAATTCATCGGATCTAATTTAGCCTCAATCTTCGTTTTCAAAACATCTTTAGCTATTTTTCTAACTTCTCTTTCAATATTTTTTTCTCTTCTAGCCTTATAACCAGAAATATCTAAATTAACCTTAATATTAAAATTGCCATACTTTCTAAGTGATTGCCTTAAAACTGTTTGAATAGCATTTAGATTTTTACCTTCCTTGCCAATCATAATTGCACTATCATCAGTCACAATAATAGCCGAAATAACTCCATCCTTTTCATTAACCTCTACATTAAAAGATGTATTCATTTTCTTAGCAAGTTCAAGTAAAAACTCCTTCACATACTGCTTAACATCATATTTAGTTACCACATATGCAAAATATTTCTTTTTACCAAAAAGACCAGCTTCACCTTCTTCGGTATAAAAATAAACTTCATTTGAATTCACATTTAATTTTTCTAAACACTTACTTAACGCTTCTTCTTGGTTCTTTGATTCGCTTTTTACTACCTCTAACATTTTCCTTCATCCTCCTAATCACTTCAGCTTGAACAATGGTAAATAAACTACCAGTTATCCAATATATAATAATACTTGTCGGCATTGTAAACGAAGTAATCACAATAAACACAAGCATTACGTTCATCATCGTCTTCATTTGATGTCGTTGTTCTTCATTTCCACTACTAACACCAGAATTTAATCTAAATGAGAAGAAGGTTGTAAGTCCTACTAAAATTGGAAGCAATAAATAAATCCATCCCCAATTAGTAAAACTATCTGCAAAAACTGAAAAATCAAAACTTCCACCAAACAATCTAACAAAAGGACTCATACCTAAATTAAAACCTAAAAACTTACCTTCAAAAACTATTGGTAATCTGTTTAAACTCTCTAAGAAAGCAAAGAAAAGTGGCATTTGAATAAAAGCAAATAAACAACCAGCCATTGGGTTTATCTCATACTTCTTATAAATTCCCATCATCTCTTGTGCCTTCATCATTTGATCTTCTTGACTTTCACGTCCGCGATATTTTCTCTCTAATCTTTCCAAATCCTTTTGAGCAAACTTCATATTTTCTGATTGAAGAGCCGATTTCTTACTAATTGGAAATATAATCAAACGAATAATTAAAGTAACAACAATAATCGCTACACCATAATTACCAAAAAACTCACCAACATTTATAATAAACCAGCTTAAAGGCTTAATAAATATCGTTTCCCATAAACCTCCATAAGAACCAGAAGCTGGAGTAAACTTTGAGCACTCAGGCAAATCATCAATATCCACCTTATTTTTTTTATAAGTTTTTAAAACATCCTTATTTGTTGGCTTGCAAAGTATATTAGAAGCTAATGTCTGTCCCGTTGTTGCTTCTTTTACCGGATTACCATCCTTATCCTTAACATAACTTGTACATCCAGATAAAGATAAAGTCAAAAATCCGATAATTAATAATAATCCTATTTTCTTACGCATCTTTTCGCTCCTTTACTAAATTCAATTTTTTAAAAGCAAAATTTAGATTATCACGCATTTCACTAAAACTTCGGCATAATATTCCCTTACCAACTATTATAATACAATCAAAATCATTTTTATAGTCATTTTGGGAAACAATTTCTCTTATCTGTCTTTTTATATGATTTCTAGTAACCGCATTACCTATTTTCTTACCAACCGATAATCCAAAACGATAAACAGAAGGTTCTCTCTTATTTATATATATAATAAAATCTTTATATCTAAAAGGCCGATTTCTTTGTATAATCTGATTAAAATCACGATTTTCCTTAACAATATTTATTTTTTTCATTAAATAACCTTCATATTACTAATAAAGCCACTGCAACACAGTGGCAAATTAATGAGATAATACCTTGCGGCCTTTTGTTCTTCTTCTACTTACAATTCCAGCTTTCATTCGCGCAAAAAATCCCATTTTTTTACTTCTCTTACGAGTATTTGGTTGAAAACATCTTTTAGACATCTATATACACCTCCTAAATAAATTCACATCGCTTTATAAATTATATAGATAAAAGTCCCATTTGTCAATTAAAAGCAAAATCTTTTAATAAAAAATTGTCCCAATTATACCAAAAACTTACTAAAAAAGCAATATTCAATTTTTCCACAGTAAAAAAATTCAAACTTTTATTCACATTTTCTTTCCACATAAATTAGTCCTATATTATATACCAATTTTTCATTTTTTCAACATATGTGTAAAATGAAAACTTATGCACAAATGTTGAAAAAAAATTATCCACAATTTATGTGGAAAAAAGACACTAAACCTTAAATTTCGACAAATTTCCTCTGTTAATAACTTTTTTTTTATTTTTCCACAGTTTTTATGGAAAAAAACGTAAAAATAATGTAAAATGAATATAGATTGTTTATCAACATATTGGGGGTAGTAGTATGGATTTAGAAAGTATTTGGTCCGTTTTTTTATCCAAAATTGAAATAAAACTTAAACCCGTTTTATATCAAACTTGGTTTCAAGAAACAAAATTAATCGACCTAAATAATGAATATGCAGTTGTTGAAGTTCCACTTGATGTCCATAAAAAACATCTACAAGAAAACTATAGTGAAATAATCAAAGAAACCTTTATGGAAGTAACCGGCTCTATCTTTAAATTTAAGTATGTAACCAAAGATGAAATAGACAATAATCAAGAAAAACAAGACATAAAAGCAAATAACGAAGCTACTTTTGAAAGTGGACTAGATAGTAAATACACCTTTGATAACTTTATTTCTGGAGAAAGTAATAAATTTGCTAAAGCTATCGGTCTAGCCGTTGCCGAAAAACCCGGTGCTATGTACAATCCCCTATTTATATATGGTAGTAGTGGCTTAGGTAAAACTCACCTAATGCATGCTATCGGAAACTACATAGTAGCCACATCCAATAAAAAAGTACTCTATGTCACTAGTGAAAAATTCGTCGACGACTTTCTTAATATATATAGAAAAAATGAAACCAGTAATTTCAAAGCTGTGGATAACTTCAAACGAAAATATCGTGATATCGACGTCTTAATGATTGACGATATACAATACTTAGAAATTGCCAGTAAAACCCAGCAAGAATTTTTCAACACCTTTAATGAACTGCATACCAAAAATAAACAAATTATCATCTCATCAGATAGATCACCAGATGACTTAAAAAAACTAGAAGAAAGACTACGCACAAGATTTAACTGGGGACTAACAATCGACATATTACCTCCAGACTTTGAATTAAGGATGGCTATACTAGATAAAAAAATTGAAGCGCAAGGAATCAGTAACTATGTCCCAGAAGAAGTCAAAGAATATATAGCCAATAACTGTACAACCGATATCAGAAAATTAGAAGGAGCTTTGACTAGAGTCTTCGCATATGCTACTATAATGAACGGATCAGAAATAACTCTAGAACTCGCCGTTGAAGCTTTAAAAGATTACATTGGTAAAAATATCATCTCTAGAAATAAAATAGACCAAGTAATTCAATTAATCGCCAATAACTATAACATTACCGTCGAAGACATTAAATCTAAAAAAAGACTATCTAAAATTTCTGTTCCAAGACAAATCGGTATGTATATCTGTAGAGTACATCTAAAAGAATCATTACCTAAAATTGGTAGTGAATTTGGTGGCAAAGACCATACAACAGTTATGCACTCAGTTGCCAAAATAAAAAGAGAATTAAAAAAAGATAAGAACCTTGAAGTGGAAATATCAAAAATTATTAATCAAATTAAATAGTGGAAAATTATAATTTTATTCACATTTTTCCACAAAGTGTAAACAATCAAAAAAGTCTTTATTTTCAATATAAACTTACACTTTTCCACACTTTTCCACATCAATAATAAAAAATAAACTATAAATAATAAAAAAGGAGTGAACAATATGAAACTAGAAATTAAACAAAACATCCTTTTAGAACACTTAAACTATGTTATAAAAGGTATTTCAACTAAAAACTTAAGACCAATATTAAATTGTATAAAATTTGAATTAACCGAAGAAGGACTATACCTAATGAGTACCGATAGTGAAATATCAATAAAAACATTTATTGATAAAAAAGACATTACCAAAATTGATACCACTGGTGAAATCGTTGTCTCTGGAAGATATATATATGAAATAATTAGAAAACTCCCAGATGAAATAATTAATCTTGAAGAAGTTATTGATTCAAAACTATATATTACAACTAAAAATTCATCATTTACCTTAAATTGCAGTAATGTTAATGAATTTCCAGACTTAGAATTAGAATTCAGTCAAAATCCAATTATTTTAAATCAAAAACTATTTAAAACAATAATAAATCAAACATCATTTGCCACAAGTACTAGTGAAACAAGACCAGTATTAACCGGTATAAACTTTAAAATAGAAGGAAACACCTTAAAATGTACCGCCACTGATTCATATCGATTAGCTGTTAAAACTATTAACCTAGAAAATAAAGCTGTGGAAAAGTGGGATGTTGTTATTCCAACCAAAAACCTAAATGAACTAATAAAACTTATGACTGAAGATGAAGCAAATGTTGAAATGCACATCTTCGCCAACAAAGTCGTCTTTAAATTTAATCAAATAATAATGATGACAAGATTAATAAGTGGTACATATCCAGATACTTCAAAACTAATTCCTGAAACTTATGAATTAACATTAAAAGTAAAATATGAAGATTTATATAGTGCCATCGATAGAGCATCCTTACTAACTAACGAAAGTGATAAAAACACTATCAAATTTGAAACAACAAATAACATTGCTCTAATTTCATCAAATATTCCCGAAATAGGAAACGTCGAAGAAAAAATAACTGTGGAAAAAAATAATGAAAGTGAAATAAAAATTGCTTTCAACTCTAAATTTATGATAGATGCCGTAAAATCACTAGAATCAGAAGAAATAGAACTAATGTTCAATGGAGAAATCAAACCAATTATTCTAAAAAATACCGAAAGTGATGACCTAATTCAATTAATTTTACCAATTAGAACTTACTAAAGTTCTTTTTTTTGAAAAAAATCACCTTAAACGACAAAATATAACAAATTTCGACCGTTAAAATGAGTATAAGAGATGTGTCTTTTGACAAAGAAGGAGGATTTATGAATACAAAAACTTATGAAATTAACAGTACCACCTGCGCTTTAATCTCCCAAGATAACTTTACTACCATAGTCATAGATAATAATGGCAAACATACTATAAATTCCCCAATCGATGAAGTCTTAGACTATAGCTGTGGATATTATGGTAGTTCACTAAAAGGTCGTTTAGAAGGAACAAAACATATTTTAGGTAGTAAATATAAATTACCAATTATTATTGAAGAAACCAAAGAAATCATTTTCTTTCCCACAACGTCCATCAAAAATAATAAATGTGTTTGGCTTTCTTTAAAAAATATTTCAGATTATCAAAAAAAGGATTCTAAACTTCAAATAACCTTTAAAAATAAAATATCTTTAACTTTAAATATTTCTTATGAATCCTTTGAAAATCAAATATTAAGAGCTACCAAATTACTGTTAATTATAAAAAATCGTAAAAAATAAAAAAAATGCCATAAAATAGACGTTATTTCGTCTATTTTTGCCTTTTTAAGCCCATTTTGTGGTATAATGTTTATGAGGTATAGGAGTATGTTAGACACTATAATTTAAAAATTAATAGCATAAAAATAGGTAGTGATGTAAAACATGATTATAAAAACACTTGATATCAAAAATTTTCGTAACTATGAGTATCTAACTCTAGAACTTAATGATAAAATAAATATCATTTATGGACAAAATGGACAAGGAAAAACAAATTTGTTAGAAAGTATTTATCTATTAGGTTTTACAAACTCTCATCGCTCTTTTACATCAGACACCTTAATAAAATCAGGTGAAGATAAAGCTATAATTAAAGGTAAACTAATTAAAGATATACCATACAACTTAGAAATAGAAATTAATAAAACCAAAAAACAAGTAAAAATTGATGACAAAATCATAAACAAAATAACCGACTACATAGAAAAAATGAACGTCATAATTTTTTCTTCTGAAGACCTTGATTTAATTAAAGGTTCACCCAGTGAAAGACGAAAATATTTTAATTTAGAACTATCTCAATTATCTATTAATTATTATAGTGCCTTAAATGATTTTAATAAATTATTAAAATTAAGAAATGAATATTTAAAAGAATTAAATCAAAATATACCTATCGATTTAAACTATTTTCATATTTTAACAGATTATTTAATTAATAAAAGTGTTTTCATTTATCAAATGCGAAATAAGTTTGTGGAAAAATTAAATAAAATATGTCCACCTATTTTTAAAGAAATAGCTAATATAGAAGGATTTAATATAAAATATCATCCATCTATTGAATTAGAAAACTTTGATAAAGAAACCATCAAAAAAGCCTTAGATGATGCCTATAATAATTATTTAGAAAAAGAAATACGTCTCAAATCGACATTATTTGGACCTCACAGAGACGATTTCACCTTCAACATAGAAAATAACAACCTAAGAGAATTTGGCTCTCAGGGACAGCAAAAAATGGCTGTAATTGCCTTAAAATTATCAGAAATAGAAGTCTTTAAAGATTTTAAACAAACAAGCCCCATCATTTTATTAGATGATGTCTTCAGTGACCTTGATAATAAAAAGAAAAATAATCTGTTAAAATATATCAAAGGTGATATGCAAGTAATAATCACCACAACTGATTTAGATAGTATAGATAAATCGCTCCTAACCAAAGCTAAACTTATCCATATCGCAAATGGACAAATACTTGAAAAAGAGGTGGAAAAATGAACGAAAATGAACACTATGACGTATCCGACATCCAAGTTCTAGAAGGCTTAGAAGCTGTTAGAAAAAGACCAGGTATGTATATAGGAACCACTGATGTCAAAGGCCTTCATCATCTAGTTTGGGAAATAGTTGATAATAGTATAGATGAAGCTCTTGCCGGCTACTGTGATGCCATTGAAATCGTTATTAACAAAGGTAACTCTATAACCGTTAAAGATAATGGGCGTGGAATTCCTGTGGGAATTCATCCTAAAACCGGCCTATCAACCGTTGAAACTGTTTATACTGTCTTACACGCCGGAGGTAAATTCGGTGGCGGTGGTTACAAGGTTTCTGGTGGATTACACGGTGTTGGAGCCTCTGTTGTTAATGCCCTATCTAGCTGGACTGTTGTCAATGTTTATCATGACGGTAAAATATATGAAGCCAAATTTAAAGATGGTGGTCATATCGACCAAAAATTAAATATAATTGGTGAGTGTGACCCTAATCGAACTGGAACAACTGTAACCTTTAAACCAGACGCTGATATATTTGATACTGATATCTTTGACTATGAAACTCTAAAAGTCAGAGTAAGAGAACTTGCCTTTTTAAACAAAGGCTTAAAACTAACCTTAAGAGATGATAGAGATGATGAAGATACAACTGGTGAAACCTTCCATTATGAAGGTGGTATTAGCGAATATGTTAAATACCTAAACAAAAATAAAACTCCAATTCAAAATGATATAATTCATCTAGAAGGTGAAGATGCCGGTGTCTTCTTTGAAGTCGCCATGCAATATAATACTGGATACACTAGTAATATTTATTCTTTTGTTAATAATATCAACACGCACGATGGTGGAACCCATGAAGAAGGTGTTAGACGAGCTTTAACCAGAGTTTTAAATAGTTATGCCAGAAAAACTGGTCTTTTAAAAGAAAAAGATGATTCTTTAAGTGGAGATGATGTTAAAGAAGGTCTTACAATGATAGTCTCTTGTAAACACCCTAATCCACAATTTGAAGGTCAAACAAAAGGCCGTTTAGGTAACTCTGAAGTTAGAAAATTAGCTGATAAAGTTTTTTCAGAAGGTTTTGAAAGATATCTCTTAGAAAACCCAGATGAAGCTAAAATAATCATTGAAAAAAATATGACTGCTGCCAGAGCCAGAGTCGCTGCCAAAAAAGCTAGGGAACTTACTAGAAGAAAAAGTGATTTAGATGTTATTAATTTTGGTGGAAAACTTGTCGACTGTAAAGATAAAGATCCAGCCAAATGTGAAATATTCCTAGTCGAGGGAGATTCAGCTGGTGGATCGGCCATTAAAGGAAGAGATTCTATGACCCAAGCCATTTTGCCATTAAGAGGTAAAATCTTAAATGTCGAAAAAGCTAGATTAGATAGAGCCCTTTCCAATGAAGAAATAAGAACCATAATCACCGCTTTTGGTACAGGAATAGGTCAAGAATTTGACTTAAAAAAATTAAGATATCATAAAATAATCATCATGACCGATGCCGATGTCGATGGTTCACATATTAGAGTTTTATTACTTACTTTATTTTATCGTTTCTTTAGACCAATTATTGAAGCTGGCCATGTTTACGCGGCCCAGCCTCCCCTATTTTGTATAAAACATGGAAAAACAATTAAATATGTTTTAAATGAAGATGAAAGAGACGCTTACTTAGCTTCCTTAAATCCAAATACTAAATATGATATTATGCGTATGAAAGGTTTGGGTGAAATGGACGCTGAAGAATTAAATGAAACAACAATGGATATAAATACCCGTGTACTTAGAAAAATAACTTTAGATGACGTAATAGCTGCTGATGAAGCCTTCTCTAAATTAATGGGCGAAGAAGTAGCCCCAAGAAGAAAATTCATCGAAGAAAACGCTGTATACGCTGAAACCATAGATGTATAGGAGGTAACTTATGGACCATACAAGAGATAGATTAGAAGAAAATAACATAGTAAATGAAATTGAAAGCTCATTTATTGAGTATTCCATGAGTGTCATCAAATCAAGAGCCTTACCAGACTTAAGAGATGGCCTAAAACCTGTACACCGTCGTATTTTATATTCAATGTACGAATCTGGATATACCCCAGATAAACCTCATAAAAAAAGTGCCCGTATCGTCGGAGACGTTATGGGAAAATATCACCCACACGGTGATTCCAGTATCTATGAAGCAATGGTTCGTATGGCTCAAGATTTTAGCTATAGGTACATGCTAGTTGATGGACACGGAAACTTTGGTAATATCGAAGGTTACGGTGCCGCAGCTATGCGTTACACTGAATCTAGACTTTCCAAAATATCCCTAGAACTACTTAGAGATATAAATAAAAATACTGTGGATTTTGTTCCAAACTTCGATGAATCTGAAAAAGAACCATCAATTTTACCATCGAGATTTCCTAACATTTTAGTAAATGGAACAATGGGAATAGCCGTTGGTATGGCTACAAATATTCCTCCACATAACTTAGGTGAAGTAATAGATGGCTGTATTGCCTACATCGATAACCCAGACATTGATACTGATGGATTAATGCAGTATATCAAAGGACCCGATTTTCCTACAGGCGCTACTATCTTAGGTAATAGTGGTATAAAAAAAGCTTATGAAACAGGAAGAGGAACCATTACAATCAGAAGTAAAGCCACCATTGAAGAAAAAAACGGACGTCATTATATAATAGTCGACGAAGTTCCTTATGGTGTAAACACTTCAGATTTAAAAGATAAAGTAGCTGAACTTGTTCACACTAAAGTAATAGATGGCATCTCTGATTACCACACAGACTTAAAAAATGGTATCAAAATAACCATAACCTTAAAAAAAGATGCTAACCCACAAGTTGTTCTAAATAATTTATATAAACATACACAGTTTCAAACAACCTATGGCATAATCTTATTAATGCTTGATAATAATACACCAAGAACTTTAGGTTTAAAAGATATTATTTCTAAATACATAGACTATCAAAAAGAAGTAATTATCCGAAGAACTAAATTTGATTTAGATAAAGCTGAAAAAAGAGTACATATATTAGAAGGTTATAAAATAGCCCTTGATAATATTGATGACTTTATAAAAATTATTAGAGACGCTAAAACAGATACCGAAGCTAAAACAAAATTAATCGATAAATATAATTTAACTGAAATTCAAGCTGAAGCCATTTTAGAATTAAAATTGCGTCGTTTAACAGGTTTAGAAAGAGAAAAAATAGAAACTGAATTAAATGATCTATTAGAAAAAATAAAATATTATAAAGAAGTATTAGCTTCCGAAGCCAAAGTATTAGAAATAATTAAAAATGAAATGCTAGAAATAAAAAATAAATATGGTGATGAAAGACGTACTAATATCGATATGACAGCCATCGATTATATAGAAGATGAATCACTAATACCTGTGGAAAACATCGTTGTAACCTTAACAAATAAAGGTTATATTAAACGCATGACAAGTGAAACATATAAAACTCAAAATCGTGGTGGCGTAGGAATTAAAGGTATGACCACAAATGAAAATGATTTTGTGGAAAAACTAATCTCTATGACAACCCATGATTATCTAATGTTCTTTACAAATAAAGGAAAAGCTTATAGAGTAAAAGGCTATGAAATACCGCAATATAGTAGACAATCAAAAGGAATACCTATCATTAATCTATTACCTTTTGAAAAAGATGAAGAAGTAACAGCCATGTTAAAAATAAATCCAAATGAAGAAAATAATAATATTGTATTTTGTACACAAAACGGATTAATAAAAAGAACAGCAATAGAAGAATTCAAAAACATCAGAAAAAGTGGAAAACTTGCTATTTCATTAAAAGAAAATGACCAATTAATCTCCGTTAAAAAAACAACTGGGGAAAACGAAATAGTAATAGCTGCTTCAAATGGCCGTATGATACGTTTTAATGAAACAGAAATTAGAATAATGGGTAGAACTGCTTCAGGTGTTAAAGGAATAGAATTAGATGATGGAAAATGCGTTGGTTGTGAAATAGCTAACCCAAGTGAACAAATATTAGTAGTCACTGAAAAAGGCTATGGAAAAAGAACAAACATTGAAGAATATCGTATGACCCATCGTGGTAGTAAAGGAGTTAAAGCCTTAAATATCACTGAAAAAAATGGTAATATAGTATCATTTAAAATAGTCAAAGGCGACGAAGATTTAATGATAATTACAAATAGTGGAATAGTAATTAGATTATCTGTTGAACAAATTTCAACAACTGGTAGAGTTGCTCAAGGAGTTAGATTAATTCATTTAAAAGACAATCAAACTGTTAGTAGCATCGCCCTACTAGATAAAGAAACAACCGAAGAAAACCTTGAAAATTATCAAAATAATAGTTCAGAAAATTAATGTTTCACGTGAAACATTGACAAAGCGGCAATTTGCCGTTTTTTCATTAATAAAGTTATATGTTTCACGTGAAACATTGGAAAAAATCAAAAAAATCATTTTAGATTTTAAAACCTAACAATTTATATTCATTATATAAATATATAAAATTATCCACAGTACTGATGTTTCACGTGAAACATT
>CALVVS010000031.1 GCA_944363925.1 uncultured Bacilli bacterium
ACAAAAGGGCATTTCCCGACATTTGAAGGCTTTTTCTAAAGAAAAAAGCCATTGAAAATCAATGGCTTCTCATTTTGTTTGGCTGGGGTGGCTGGATGCGTCAATACCAACCCATAAAACCTTGTTTTGTGTAAAATCAATAACTTATCTAAATATCGTCTGGGGTGTAAACCTCAAAGTTATTAGCAGTTTTCATTAGCACTGCTAATAAAATATATTAGCACAATTTCGCTGTCAATTAGGAATACCAAGCCTTGTGGGAGAATTGGGAAAGCAAAGTAGTTGTAAAATGCATTTTACAAATTGTATTAATCTTGTATTACTGTTAAGTATATTTAACAAAACTATTGACTTTTGTTTATTTGTTAATTATATTTAACAATATAAGGAGATTTCATATGCAAAATGGATCGGAAATAATAATAGGAAGACCACAATATTTAGAACAATTAAAAAAGTGGAAAAATCAACCTGATTTGATTAAAATCATAACAGGCGTTAGGCGTTGTGGTAAGTCTAAACTTTTTTACTTATATCAATTTGATTTGCTGGCAAATAAAGAAGCGGATTATACTCAAATTATCAATATAAACCTAGAAGACCGTTTGATGACAAGAGAAATAGGGTTAACGCTTGAGGCTAATAATCGATTGAGCGGAACAGATGCGTTATTGGATTATATTGTTAAAAAGCTTAATCCTGAAAAAATGAACTATGTTTTTCTAGATGAAATACAATTGCTAGATGATTGGCAAGTTGTAGCAAACACATTGAGACTGAGAGATAATATAGATGTTTATTTAACAGGTTCAAATGCGTATATGTTTTCTAGTGATTTAGCCAATCAATTGGGGGGAAGATATATAGAAATCAAAATGCAACCTCTATCTTTTAGAGAATATTTTGATGCATATCCGATGTTCGCTCAACTTTATACAAGAACTAGGAAAGATATTGAAAATTTGCATCACCCTGCGTATTTGTATACCCATTATATAAAAGAAGGTGGTTTCCCTCAAACATTAAGCCTTGTGTATGATAAGCAGCTAATAAATGATTATTTAATGGATACTGTATATTTAAATACTATTCAAAAAGATGTTGTTCGTCGTTTTGGTATTGCAGATGGAAATAAGTTAGAAGGTGTTGTTCGCTATCTATTTGACAATATTGGTAATGAGACATCTATTCGAGGAATAGAACGCGGTCTGAAATCTACAGGTTTTAGTGTTTCCGTGCCAACTATTAGTCAGTATATTCAGGGTTTGGAAGATAGTTATTTACTTTATAAGTGTGAACCTTTTGACATTAAAGGTAAGCAACTTTTAGAAACAAATGCCAAATATTATGTCGCCGATATTGGCTTGAGGACAGCGTTATTGGGAAAAGAGGGTGCTGATTCAGGTCATATACTTGAAAATGTCGTTTATCTTGAATTAATAAGACGAGGGTATAAAGTCTCTTTGGGTAAAGTTTATTCCAAAGGGAGGTTAGTCGAAGTAGATTTTGTTGCGACAAAAAGTGGCGGTATTGTTGAATATTATCAAGTATCTTTGAGTGTTCAAGATACTCAAACCTTAGAGAGAGAATTAGAACCATTGCAAGCAATTGATGATAATTTCCCAAAATTTTTATTAACGATGGACTATGATGAAAGTGACAATAAAGGAATTAAACACATAAATGCGCTTAAGTGGTTATTAGATTTTGATTAAGTTGATTTTAGTTTATTCAACTTTAAAAGGAAATTTTAGGCCTTTTTTATAGGTAAGAAATCTCTGAAAAACAAGGTTTTATCTGAAATTTGGCAAGGGAGTATTGATGTGTCAATGCCAATTCATAAAACCTTGTTTTGTATAAAATCAATAGCTTATCTAAATATCGTCAGGGGTGTGAACCTCAAATTTTTCAGTTTTTAGATTTTAAAAAAGCTTGCAAAAACAATTTCTTAATTAAAAGTTGTCTGAGGAGGCTGGATTCGAACCAACGAATGTCGGCACCAAAAGCCGATGCCTTACCACTTGGCGACACCCCAATCTTTTCCAATCGTTTATCAATATTAAGCGACCTTCTTGCTATATGCTGTTTGCTGTCAAATATTAGCAGTTAACATTAGCACTTTCCATCACCATATATTAGCAGCTAACTCCTTGTCAATAGGTTATTTTTAGACTTTGTGGAATTTTATTTGCTAAAGGTGTAAATTCTATTTTACAAAAACTTCATTTCCGGGATTTTGTTAATTCAAATTTACAAAAATTAATGCGGTGGTCTGAATGTCGTCGGTGTGCGTTTTGTATTGAGTTGCATATATCGTTTGCCTTTATTTCCCCGCGTTTTGAGTGCGGAAATTGATTTTTCACGGTAAATGATGCACAAAACAGCACCACCGCATTGTATGACGAGATAATAATTATATTGGTATATTTTTTGCTTAAAGTATTGACTTTTAGAGAAAAGTGATATAGATTATACCATATTCTTTGTAAAAATTTAACACAGAAAGGGTTAAAATGTTAGTTGAGTTCAAATTTAGCAACTTTAGAAGTTTTAAAGAAGAAGCAAACTTTTCTATGGAGCCTTTATCACAAAACGGCTCAAATCCTAATACTATCATTACAAATTTAAAGAAAGTTCCACAGCTATATCGAACAGCAGGTATATTTGGTGCAAATGCTTCTGGAAAATCAAATATCGTCTTAGCTCTTACTTTTTTGAAGTTTCTTGTTGAACAAAGTGCTAAATCAGTTGTTGGCGATGAATTTCCCCAAGAATTTTATGCTTTTTCTGATGCGTCATCGGATAAGCCTATTTCGTTAGGTATTCAATTTATTGTTGAAAGCAATTTATTTGAATACAATGTTAGTGTTCTGAAAAATATTGTTCAAAAAGAAAGTTTATATTATTATCCTATTTCCATTGAAGGATCAGCAAAGCAAAACAGAGTTTTTGAAAGAAGCAATATAAATGGTAAGATTGAGTTTGAAAAATCAAAAGGTATTTTACAATCTTGGTCTAATGAAACATTGGATAATCGCTTGTTTCTTTCGGAAATAGTAAATAATAGAAAATGTACTGTTAAGGAAGTATTGGATGTTTATAATTGGATAACTCAAACATTATCAATTAAAGATACTCGTAGAATGAACGATAGTTTTTCTTTAACAAAAATACTAGAAGGTGATGGAGCTGATATTGTGAAATTGATGAAAACAGCTGATTTAGGATTAGAAGATATTTCAGTGAAAGAAACACCTATTGAAGAAATTGTTGCAGAGAAGGAAAAAATTAAAGATAAACTTAAAGCAACGTTATTAAACATATTGACTAATGGTAAAGGAAAGGCTTTGGAAGCAAAAAGTTTTCATAGGACAGAAGACGGTCAAATTAAATCTTTTGACTTTAATAGCATGGAATCTTTAGGAACAAAAAAATTTTTAACTTTATCTGGTTACTTGCTAGAGGCTCTTAAAAAAGGAAAAGTATTTGTTGTTGATGAATTAGATAATTCATTGCATCCATATTTAGTAAAAAATCTTATTTCACTGTTTAATGATCCTAATGTTAACAAAAATAATGCCCAACTTATCTTTATGTCGCATGCACATTATTTGATGGATGGTGAACATCTTTCAAGAGACCAGATATGGCTAACAAGTAAAGAACTTAATAAAGGTTTTTATTCTGATTTATATTCACTGAGCGATTTTAAAAATTTAAATAGAAAGAATGCAGCTTTTTATAATGCATATATGGAAGGAATATACGGAGCTGTTCCTTTTTGGGAGAAAAATAATGACTAGAAAGTTAAATGAAAAAATTCAGCGAACATTACCTTATAAGCTTTATTATTTCATTTGTGAAGATGCTCAGTCAATGCAGAACTATATAAAAGGCTTTCTTCGAGAATATAACAACAAAAGTATAGTCATTAAAAGTGAAAAAGCTAAAAGAGGAAATGATGCAAAATCGATTCAAAAAAGTGCATTAAATAAGGTTGATGAAATAAAACAGCAAGCTATTTATGGCGGTGGATTCAAGGTAATAGCTTGTTTTGATAAAGATAATAATAAAATTGAGGATATATCTGAAATTATCTCTAAAAATGAAAAGTCAGAGGTTATGGCAACGATATATAACAATCCTTGTTATGAATATTGGTTATTATTGCATATTAAGCCAACTGCACAAGGTTTTACCAGTTCAGAGCAATGTTGCCGTGAAACAATGAAAGAAATCAATACACATTATAATCAGAACTTTGTGGACTTGGACAAGTTCAAAAGCGCTGAAAATATTTTCAATATTGTAGGTGATGATTTACCCAAAGCTATTAAGAATGCTAAATCATTGAAGCTAAAAGACTATAATAGCACTTATACAAACACTCACATCATTTTTGAAAAACTTATTGATGAAGCAAATAAATAACATTGGTTGCCTTCGTTTTCCTGAGTTTTGAGTGCGGAAATTGATTTTTCACGATAAATGATGCACAAAACAGCACCACCGCATTGTATGACGAAAAAACGCATAATTTACTTTATTTTAAGACTAAAGTGCTTAAATGATATGCGTTAACATAAAAATCTGGAGCTATTGATATGGACGATAAAAGAGGGATATTCTATATACTAACCAATGATGCAATGCCTGGACTGGTTAAAATTGGCAAAACGCAAATGGATGATGTGCAAAAGAAAATGGATCAACTATATTCTGGGATTACGAGTGTTCCGTTGCCATTCCATTGTTTATTTGCTGCAGAAGTTGAAGACTGCGATAAAATGGAAAAATTAGCTCATCGTGTATTCAAGGAAGCTCGTCTTAATCCTCGTCGTGAATTTTTTATAATTGATGCAGAAGCAATTTTAGAATGGGTTAGACTGATGAATTTGAAAGAAGTCACTCCACAATTACAAAAAGCTCTTGATAAGGATGTTACGAAAGAAGAAAAAGACGCCGTGAAAAAGCTACCAAAACGTCCACCATTAAACTTCTTTGAGATGGGTATGCATATCGGTGATGAACTCGTTTTTGTGAATAATCCAAATGTTAAGGTCATAATTCAAGAAGCTAAGAAAGTTACTTATGAAGGTGAACTATATTCATTAACCGCTGTGACAAAGATATTGCTAAATAAAAGTTATGATGTTCAACCTACGTCATATTGGACTTATAATGGGCGCAATCTTCATAATATTTACGATGAAACATATCCTTTAAATGAAGAATAATAGTTTCATTTTTTAACGATAATTGTTTCATTTTTGCAACTATTATCTTGATTCCGTAAAATAATTTTATATGAGGTTGCCTTCGATTTAATCAGTTTTGAGTGCAGATGGTCGCAAAATATGTGCAACTTATCGTAAAATCCTTGCGACGTGGCTGTATGGTTAAAAAATGAGTATTAACTTATACCTAGAGTTTTACTAATAACTGATGTCAAAAGATTTTTCCCAACATCAGCTGCAACACCAAGTGATAAATCTTTAATTTTACGGACTATTGTATCATTTTCCAAAGCTTTTAAGAAGTCTAATCCTTGAGATGTTATCCTTAATTGCGCTCTGTTGGCTGGTGTTGGACGACTATATCTTGGACCAACAAAAAAACAATAACCTAATTCTTCAATCAATTTAGTATCTCTCGCTAAAAAGAAATGTCCAACAAATTTATCATTAAAAGGCTCTGTTGCATCGGTTTTTTCTTGAATTTGTTTAGCAAAAGTATCCAAGAGCATATAATAATTTTCATTGTCAGCCAAAGTTTGTAGCATAAGTTTTATCAATTCCATATCTTGTTTCATTATTTTGTCTCCTTTACGCTAATTTAGTTGAATATTTAAATATTATCAATACAAAATTAACCTTTGAAGTTTTTTTATATATGCCCTCAATTTTTTAATAATTTATAAAGCAAATTTTTCTTAAAATATAGATAGTTAATTAACTATTTATTAAGGATTTGTTATGGCAAAAGCATCAAAAAACGAGTCTAAGACCTCGTATCAAGAAGAATTGTGGAATGCTGCAGATAAATTAAGGGCACAATCAAGTTTAAAAACCAATGAATTTTCAACCCCTGTTTTGGGCTTGATTTTCTTAAAATATGCAGACTATCGTTTTGCTGATGCTATAAAAAAATTACCACCGCAAAGTGGAAGAAGTGCAGTTAGCTTAAAAGACCGTGTTCAAGAGCTTGGCGTATTGTTTATGCCAGAACAAGCCAGATATGATTATCTATTATCACGTCCAGAGAGTGAAAATATTGCCAAAGCTGTTAATGATGCAATGAGCTTGGTCGAACAACAAAACAAAATCCTTGAAGGTGTTTTGCCTAAAAATTATCAACGTTTGGGCAACTCGTTGTTGCGTGATTTATTAAAGCAGTTTAACGCCATACAAATGGATAAAATCAAAGGCGATGCTTTTGGTAAGATTTATGAATATTTCTTGGGTAAGTTTGCCAGTGCCGAAGGTCAACGTGGTGGTGAGTTCTTTACTCCTACATCATTAGTACGTTTGATTGTTGAAATTTTGAAACCAATAAAAGGTAATGTATATGATCCAGCCTGTGGTAGTGGTGGTATGTTTGTTCAATCAAGCGAATTTATTAAACGCACAATTCAAGATAAAGAACCGAATGATTTGATTCGTATCTATGGACAAGAAAAGACCGAAGAAACATCAAAATTATGCAAAATGAATTTAGCTGTTCATTGCTTGGAAGGTGAAATTGCTACTTGCAACTCAATGGAAGTTGATAAATTTGACAGCATTGGTAAAATGGATTTTGTGATGGCAAATCCACCATTTAACGTATCGGGTGTTGATAAAGAAAAAATCAAAAACGATAAACGTTATGCGTTGGGATTACCTAAAGTTGATAATGCCAATTATTTATGGATTCAATGTTTTTATTCTGCCTTATCAAAAACTGGTCGAGCTGGTTTTGTTATGCCTAATTCAGCTAGTGATGCCAGACAGAGCGAACAAACAATCAGAGAAAAAATTATCAAAGCAAATGCTGTTGATGTGATGGTATCAGTTGGCTCCAATATGTTTCATAACGTTACTTTGCCTTGCACATTATGGTTTTTGGATAGAGGTAAAAAAGATACTGAACGTAAAGATAAAGTTTTGTTCTTAGATGTGAGAGAAATATATACCCAAGTTGACCGTGCTCACCGTGAATTTACCGAAGAACAAATTGAGTTTATAACCAATATCGTTAAATTATATCGTGGCGAAAAACTTTGCTTTGATTTTGGTAGTAAAGCTAAAATAAAACAATATTTCCCAGATATGAAATACAAAGATGTTAAAGGTTTATGTAAAGTTGCAACGCTTGAAGAAATCGAAAAACAAGGCTGGAGCTTAAATTCTGGTCGTTATGTTGGTGTTGCTGATAATGCCGAAGAAGAATATGTTTTTGAAGATAAATTAAAAGAATTAAATGCAGAGCTGGAAAAGTTGAACAACGAAGCACACGAATTAGAAACGAAAATTGCTCTTAATATGAAAGAATTGTTAGGAGCATAGAAATGAAATTAGGCTGTTTATGTGAAACGATTTTTAGTGGTGGAACTCCCAACACTTCTAATGCAGATTATTGGAACGGTGAATTCCATTGGCTTTCATCAGGTGAAACAAGAAATACGTACATTTTTAATACGGAAAAAACAATTACACAAAAAGGTATTAATAATTCTAGTACGAGATTAGCAAAGAAAAATGATATTCTTATTGCATCTGCTGGACAAGGCAAAACAAGAGGGCAAGTATCTTATTGTATGATTGACACTTATATTAATCAATCACTTATTTCAATGAGAGCTGATCCTAAATTACTTGATCCAAAATTTTTATTTTATAATTTGACTTCTAGATATAATGAATTACGTACGTTATCTGACTCCAGTAGTAGCAGAGGAAGCCTTACTATTCCTATATTAGAAAATATTGATATTCTTTTACCTCCTTTGAAACAACAAAAGACAATAGCAACTATACTTTCTAATTATGATGATTTGGTTGAAAATAACAGTAAGCGTATCAAAATTTTGGAAGATACAGCGCAAAAAATCTATAAAGAATGGTTTGTTGACTTTAAATACCCAGGGCATGAAACTGCAACATTTAAAGATACTGAATTAGGAAAAATTCCTAGTGATTGGAAAATAACTCAGATAAAAAGTGAATTTAAAACAGTATTAGGAGGAACGCCAAGCCGAAATAATTCAGAATATTGGGGAGGGGAAATACCTTGGTTGAGTTCAGGAAAAACCAATGAGTTACGTATTATAACAGAAAGTGAGTTTATTACTGAATTGGGGTTAAAGAAATCAAGTACAAAACTTATGCCTAAATACACTACACTATTAGCTATTACCGGTGCAACACTGGGACAAGTCAGTATGATTGGAGCTGCAATGTGTGCCAATCAATCTGTAGTTGGTATTATAAATGATAAATATCAAGAATATATTTTTTATATGATTAAAAATAATATTTCAGATTTAATATTGAAAGCTAGTGGAGGTGCCCAGCAACATATCAATAAAGATATTGTAAATGATATGTCTTTTATAATGCCTAAAAGTAATATTCTTGAGAATTTTGAAAAGATAGTTAAGCCTATAAACGATAATATTTTTATACTATTATATAAAAATAAAAAACTTCAGCAAGTTCGCGATTTGTTACTTCCTTCTTTGATAAGAGGAGAAATAGATGTAGATGGACTGGAGATTGTATAATGTGGCTAAGTAACAAAGGAATCGAATTTGTTTGTAATCTTCTCACTGGCAATTCTGGATTGTCTGTTTCTAAAAATAAAGACTTTATTTTGGAATTTATAGGAAAACATATTGATAATATTAAGAATTTTACAGAATATTGCGAAGAAAACAGTCTATTGGATGAGAGAGAAGCACTAAGATTGTATTGTCAAGCAGAAATAAAAAACATAAAAGGGAGTAGCCAATTAACAACCTTGGTTGAAGATTTATTAAATAATAAAAATTTTTTTATTAATAATGATGTTATGCCAAAGGAGTATTACTCTGTAGAGGAAGCTGTATTTTCGTTTAATCAAACAATGTCTGAAAAAGATGATGATGATTTACCTCGTGATCCTTACAGCATTAAGTTAATCAATAAAAAATATACAGTTACTAGTATTGATGATTTACTTGTTGATTTTAGGATAATAAAAACAAATGATAACCTTAGTAATTACAACTTAATAAATCAAACATCCCAGAAGTGTATTAAACGTTTACACAAAATGGATTTTTCCGGAGCAATTACCGTGGCACGAACCCTTCTTGAACAATTAACAAGAGAAATAATTATTCAGCAAGGACAAAGGTATAGTGCTAATGATGATATTAAGAAACTTGTTAACAAGTGTTTGAAAAGTTTAGACTTAGATGTTGCACAGCTGCCTACTGAATTAAGAGATGTGTACGGACAAATAATAAGTGGTTTTTCTAGTTTATCACAAGGTTTAGGATGTATGCGAAATAGCATGAGTGATTCTCATGGTTCTACTTGTATTGCAACAGAGAATGATGCTATATTAGCAATAAATACATCAAGAACATTATCTTCTTTTTTATTAAACAGATATTGCATACTGCATAACGGAGCTTAAAATGACAAATTCACTAAATGAAATACCAATGGAAATGGCCGCGTTTAGTCGTATAGAAGAACAAGGTTACGAAGCTGTTGATTGTGGTATGGAAACTTTTGGTGAAAATGCGACTTTAGGACGTAAAACAACCGAAGATGTAGTGCTATTTGATAAACTTAAACAAAAAGTTATTGAGCTAAACCCTTCTTTACCAATAGAAGCTATTGATGATGCCTTGAGTGTTTTGTTACAAAGCAAAGCTAATTTAAGCTTGGTTGAGGCAAATCAATTTTATTATAATTTGCTCAAAAATGGTGTTACGGCTACATTTAAAGATGATAATGGGGTTGAAGTTCAAGATAATGTCAAAATAATAGATTGGCAAGACCCAACAAAAAATGATTTTTTGATTACCAGACAATTTAAAATTTCCGGAGAGATATATAATTGTCGCGCGGATATGGTTTTGTTTGTTAATGGTTTACCATTGGTTTTTATTGAACTCAAAGCAAGCCATAAACATATTGAAAATGCATATAATGATAACATCAAACATTATTTAGAGGCTATACCGCAAGCCTTTTATTATAATGCATTTATTGTGATTTCTAACGGAACAGAAACTAAAATTGGTTCTATAACTTCAAGTTTTGAGCACTTTTCTGACTGGAAGAAAATTAATGATGAAGGTGAAGCTGGTGTTATATCGTTAGATACGGTTATAAAAGGTGTTTTTGATAAAACAAAGCTTTTGGATATTGTTGAAAATTTTATTCTTTTTCAAAAAACATCCAAAGGTTTAATAAAGATTATAGGTAAAAATCACCAATATTTAGGTGTAAACAGAGCTTTTAATAAAATCAAAGATGAAGAAGTTCGAAAAACTAAAAAATTAGGTGTGTTTTGGCACACTCAAGGAAGTGGCAAGAGCTTTTCTATGGTGTTCCTAGCTCAAAAAGTGTTGCGTAAGATAAAAGGAAACTGGACATTTTTAATTGTAACTGACCGTGATGATTTAGATACCCAAATATATGGGAATTTTGTTGATACTGGAGCTGTTACCGAAGATAATGTCAGAGCCAGTAGTAAAAACAATTTGAAAAAGTTGTTATCCGAAGACCACCGTTATGTATTTACGATGATTCAAAAGTTCCAAGGTGCTGAAAAAATATCAGACAGAAGTGATATTATCGTCTTTACTGATGAAGCACATCGTTCCCAATATAACAAATTAGCTATGGATATGCGAAAAGCTTTACCAAACGCTTGTTTCTTAGCTTTTACTGGCACACCTTTAATTCGTGGTGATGAAAAAACAAAAGAAGTTTTCGGGGATTATACGAGTATTTATAACTTTGAACAGTCTATTTTAGATAAAGCAACCGTTAAATTGTATTATGAAAATCGTCGACCAGACCTTCAAATTGTCAATCCCAATATGGAAGAAGAAATACAAGCGATTATTGATGAAGCTGAATTAACCGAAGAACAAGAAGAACGTTTTGCTAGTAAGTACGCTAATATGTATCAAGCTATAACCCGTGATGACCGTCTTGATAAAGTCGCTCAAGATATTGTTACGCATTTTATGGGACGTGGTTATATGGGAAAAGCGATGTATGTTGCTATTGATAAACCGACCGCAGTTAGAATGTGTGATAAGGTTCAATATTTTTGGAAAGAACACATCAAAGAGCTTGAAAAAGAATTGAAATCTGCTGATGATGAACAACGTAAATATTTGCAGAATAAAATCGATTATATGAAAGAAACCGATATGACCGTTGTTGTATCAGCTTCACAAAATGAGATTGAATATTGCAAAAAACGTGGCGCAGACATAACACCATATCGTTTACGTATCAACAAAGAAGGTATTAAAAATATCGAAAATCGCTTTAAGGATGCTGATGATCCTTTGCGAATTGTGTTTGTATGTTCTATGTGGATTACTGGTTTTGATGCTCAATGTGTTTCAACAATGTATTTAGACAAGATATTAAAAGACCATACCTTGATGCAAACCATCGCCAGAGCAAACCGTGTCGCTAAAGGTAAAAACAATGGTATAATTGTTGACTATATAGGTATTTTTAATGCACTTCAAAAAGCCTTAGCTGTTTATGGCAATGTATCAGTCGGTGATACGGAAGTTGATGACAATCCTGCTATTGAAAAAGCTGAGCTTATACGGTTACTTGATATTTCATATAAACGTATGCAAGAGTTTTGTCAGTTGCACAAGATAGATGTTGAAGCCATTATCAACGAGAAAGATACGTTTAAGAAAATTGCTTATTGTGATGATGCTGTTGAAATAATTTTAGAAAACGATAAGATAAAAGCTGATTTTCAAAACAATGTAGCAGAATTGAAAAAGCTGTTAAAGGCAGTTTTACCAGATGTTGCAGCTGAACAATATATAGAGCAAATTTTGGTTGTATCAGTCATATCAGCCAAAATAAACTCTAAAATTTCACCGCATATATCTGATGAAGATATTGAACTATTGGCAGATAAAGTTCGTGAAGTGTTAAATAAATCAATCAAAGTAGCTGATTATCAAATAGAAGAAAAGAATGGTTTTGATTTAACTAAAATTGATTTTGATTTATTGAGAAAACGTTTTGCCGAAGGAAAGCGAAAGACCGTTATTGAACAGATAAAAGCTGGTATTCAAGCTCGAATTATGGATATGGCTAAGTTGAATAAAAGCCGTCTTGAATTTATGAAGAAGTATCAAGAGCTACTTGATACATATAATAGCCAAGATGCTAACCTTGAACAATTTTTCAATGAGTTAATACGATTTACTCAAGAGTTAACTCAAGAAGAAAAACGTCATATTGAAGAAAATTTAACCGAAGAAGAATTGGCTGTGTATGATATTTTGATGAAGCCAGCACCCGAACTAACTAAAGAAGAAATTAAAACGGTTAAACAAACAGCCAAAGAGCTTTTAGCAACCTTAAAACGTGAAAAATTGGTTGCTGGTTGGCGAAGAATGCAATCAGCCAGAGCTAAGGTTAAAGTTGCAATCAACGATATATGCGATAAGTTTTTGCCAAGTAAATATGATGAGATAATCTTCAAAGAAAAGTGCGATGACCTTTATATGCACTTCTACGACAACTATCAATCAGCTACCCAGAACGTATATGTGATGAATTAAAATATTGGGTGATTATTTGTTGAAAGTGTTGACTTTTACAGTTTTATGAGTCTATAATTTCACCGCTTAATGAGTAGTCATTGAGGGATTGGATTGAACTTGTCAACAACTTTCTCGAAAATTCTCGAAAGTTTAAGACAAATTCGATAGTAGTGTTTATCAATAAATCAAGCATAGGTAAACCTCCAATAAGTGTTATAGTTAGAATAACCACAATGGTTGTTATTAACATTATACACTTTACTGTTGTAGATGCTGAGTGTTTAAAGATGGTGAATATTTAAGACAATTTGCTGGCTTTAAATGCCATGAGTTTAAGAGCGGTACGAAGATGGGGCTTTATTATTCTGGCAAATGAAGTTATATAAAGTCCCTGTGCCCACAAAAGAGCTTAATATGAGTATAATCGAAACCAAAAATAAAGTAAGATGGCTTGAAAATAAAAAGTTTAAGCATTTTGATATTCCACATAAAACATATGAAAAAATCAAAGGTGATGAGAAACATTGCATTGAAAATGCAAAAAGTTGCGAAGATATAAAAAAGATAGTGTCTGATCCAGAACAAGTTGCAAAACATTCTTTCTATCCATTTATTGCTTTTAATATACAAGAACGCAAAGTCAGTAAAATAAAAGCTTTACAAGGAGAAATACGCTATTTAGAAAATAAAATTGATACTACTGACAACGAAGCAGATAAATTGGAGTTCAAAAAAAGATTAAAAGACATAACAGAAAATTTTAGAGAAAAGGTTACCAAGACACGACCAATCAAATATGCATCTCATATGGACGGTCATATTTATGGGTATTATGCGAGCCAAGTGTTATTACCTCAATACGAGCGTAAAGTTCAAGAATATAACTTAGATAAAGAAATATTAGCTTATCGTTCAATTCCAGATGAATATAAAGGAAATAAGGATTTTCATCGGACAAGTAACGTAACAATGGCTAAAGAGATATTTGAGCAAATTCTTTTGAGAAAATGTCAATGTGTTGCTCTTGCTTATGATTTGAAAAGTTTTTATGACACCATAGACCACAAAAAACTAAAAGAAGCTTGGTGCAAAGTTATGGATTTTAATAAATTACCAGCAGACCACTATAATATATATAAATCATTAACTAAGTTTTGTTTTATTGATTTGAAAAGAGTTTGCGAATACTTTAATTATAAAAAATATTGTTGCTCTAAAGATGGTAAAGTATGTGGTAATTGTAGTTTGTGCCGAAATCCTAAGACTAATAAGCTACCTAAAATATTATTCAAAAATGCAAGCGAATTTCGAAAATTTAAAGAATGGTGTGGTAATGATGCTTTTCAACAAAATAAAGGTCTAGAAGATAAAGATAATCCTTATGGTATTCCGCAAGGATCTGCGTTGTCGTCTGTATTATCAAATATTTATATGCTTGATTTTGATATTAAAGTGAAAGAATTTTTAGAAGATAAAAATGCTGTATATAGACGATATTGCGATGATATTATGATTGTGTGTAATAAAGAAGATAAGGATGTTATAGATAAATTTTTAAGAGATGAAATAGAAAAACAAGGTCAACACTTAAAAATCCACGATATAGAAGAAGGTTTTAAATATTCTAAAAGTCAGGTCTATGATTTTACTAATGAGGAAAAAATAACAAAGCAACCATTGCAATATTTGGGTTTTTGTTTTGATGGTAAAATAGTTACGATACGAGGTAACAGTCTATCTAGATATTATCGTAAAACATATAAAGGAATTGTGGCTTCGCGTCTGAATGTTTTACGAAAATTATATGATATACATATAAAAGGACTACCATTAAAAGAAAAATACAAAAAACTTTACAGAAGAAAATTATATGAACGTTATACAACATTGGGTAAAAATAACTTTCATACGTATGTGAAACGCGCTTTTTCTGGAATGGAAGGTATAGATAACAAAAGAATTAGAAAGCAACTGTCTAATCATATGAAAAAAATTAAAAGAGATATTGATATGCAAGATACGTATATCAGTAAAGCATGGGACTTGTTATCTAATTTAGATAAACCGATTTCTTATGATGAGTATCTGTATGAAGTATATTCTAAATAATTTATTCTTCCACATTCGCCTTAATAAACTTATGGGTTTTGTTTTGGTATGGGGAAAAGCGACAGATTCCACCGTGGGGAGTGGTGGTTTTCTTTCCGCAAAATTGGCAGACATATGTGGTAGCACTTGGTACTTTATCTTTCAGAAGTACAATCACTTTGTTAAAATCGTGGCTATTTTTACGATTTTTAATATCTTTTTTCAATCTGGCTATAACTTCATTCATTTTTTAGCTCCTAAAATAAACTTGGTTTATATGTCAAAATTATTATTTAATTTATTGATTTTCCTTGATTTTTATTGATTTTAAACTTGCAATTTATGTTAGAATGTGTTATAATATATTATATTTGAAGTTGAGTCGATTCGTTTTGACTTCAAATATCAATCACCAAAATTTAGGCCTCTATAGTTCGCTTTTTCATCAGAGCGGATAAGGTTTTGTTTTGGTGTGAAAGGAGGACGATATGTCACCAATAACCACCAAGTAATATGAGCTTCCGCGATTGTATAAATGCATGAACAAGCCTCCGATGATTTAAGGCTAATTCCAATGAGATTTATTAGCAGAAGTTATTAGCAGTTATTGACTTATAAAAAGAAAAAGCCTTGCAAAAACAAGGCTTTATTTCAAAATTGGCTGGAGTGAACTCGCGGTTCTCGAGCTATTTTTTTTGCATCGGCTTAACTTGTGGTTGTTAGGAATCAGAGGTT
>CALVVS010000032.1 GCA_944363925.1 uncultured Bacilli bacterium
ATGGGATTCTTTTCCAATTATTAACTTTTTTCATTTTTTTGAAAAATATTGTTGACTTTTAATAGTTAGTCACCTCTATTTATCGATTACAATTATATTATCATTATTATAAGCTAGTCCCATTTCTTCGACGACTTTTTGAACGTTTTCAAAGGATGTTAGTTCGTTTACTTTCATGGTTAGGCTTTCATTTTTCTTTTCTTGCTGGTCAATATTATATTTTATTTCTTCGATATTCATTTTCATTTCGCCAACTCTAGCGCCACAGAATATTTTTAGTCCAAGCATTAGAAAGAAAGCTAATGTGGCATAAAAATATAGGACTCTTTCGCCTTTGGTTATTTTGGCTTTATTTTTCTTTTTTCTCATAATTAGCTCCTTTCTATGACTCTAAGTCTAGCGCTTCTAGCTCTATTATTATGGCTTATTTCACTATCTTTAGGTTTTATATTAGCAATTATTTTATATTTTGGTTTATATTCATCGGGTATGACTGGAAGATTTTGAAGTTCTTTAGGTGGGGTACTTACTTGTTTGAAGATTTGTTTACATATTCTATCTTCTAGGGAGTGAAAGGTAATGACGCATATTCGGCCTTTTGGTTTAATGATATTTAAGGCATCTTTTAAGGCTTTTTCGAAGACGTTTAATTCGTCATTGACTTCAATTCTAATGGCCTGAAATACTTTTCTAGCTGGGTGAGATTTTTTACGATATTTTTCAGGGACATTTTGTTTGATTATTTCAGCTAGTTGTAAGGTGGTTTCAATTGGGGCTTTTTCTCTTTCTTTTGTGATGCCTAAGGCGATGCTTTTAGCGTATTTTTCTTCGCCGTAAGTTTTAAATATTTGAATTAATTTATTTAAAGGATATGTGTTGACGACGTCATAAGCGGTAAGGCTTTGGTTTTGGTTCATGCGCATATCTAATTTAGAATCTTTATGGAAGCTAAATCCCCTATCTGCTTCATCAAGCTGAGGTGAGGACACGCCTAAATCGAAAAGAATACCGTCGACTTTATCTATTCTTTTGGTTATTTCTTCTTTTAAGTTAACGAAGTTAGTATTAATGATTTCGTAGTTGTTTCCAATGGCTTTTAATTTGGGGTTAGCTTTTTTTATGGCTTCGCTATCTTGGTCAAAGGCATATAGAAAACCATTTGGTATTTTTTTTAGGATATGTGAGCTATGTCCGCCATAACCTAAGGTACAGTCGACAACGATGCTTGCTTTATTTAAGTTTAGATAGTCTATACTTTCAGTTAATAGGACGCTTTCATGCATATTTTTCCTCCTAATTTAATTTTTGTGAAAATAATTGGTCGGCCATTTCGGAGAAGTTTTCTTCGTTTTCTTTGAGTAAATTTTCCCATCTTTCTTTATTCCAAATTTCTAATCTATCGCCGACACCAATGATGATAGTGTCTTTATTTAGGTCAGCGTATTTAATTAGGGGCTGGGAAATGTTAATTCTGCCTTGTTTATCGAAGTCTAGGTTGGTGGCACCAGAGAGGAAAAATCGCATGAAGTTTCTTGCTTCTTTGACGTTTGGTAGGGTTTGGTAGCTATTTATAATTTGCGTCCAAGTTTCTTTTTGATAGATGAACAGACAGCCATCTAAGCCACGTGTGACGATGAAGTTATCGCCTAGTTCGTTTCTCAGTTTGGCAGGTATGGTTAATCGTCCTTTTTCATCTATTTTTTGATGATATTCACCCATGAACATAGCTATCACCCACTTTTCCCCACTTATTTTCACTTTATACCACTATTTTACTATTATGGTATTTAAAAGTAAAGGAAAAATGGATGTTTTATTTGTTTTTTTGTGTCAATTTACGGATTTTTGGATGAAAAAAAGAGTCTTATGACTCTTCGAATATTTTATCAATGGTATCTATAGCACACTGGGCATCTTCACAGTCCATACCGGTTTTGGTGTTATCGTATTCTAGGTCAACAGCTCTTAGTTTAATGGTTACAGTATATGAGCTACTAACGTTATTAGTACCATCGGAAATGTTGGCGACGATATTTCCGTGATAATCAAATGGTACTTGAACGGTTTGAGTGGTTACGTTAACTGGGGTACCATCATCTTTTATGTAGTTACAAGTGTATTTGCTGCCACAACCTTCTGGATAAGTAATGGTGACGGTGATTGGGTAAATACCTTCTTCTTTGAAGGTTGGAAGTGGGATTGAAGATGTGGTTATCTTTTTAGTATCAGTAGCTGTTTTACCAGTGGCATTAGTTACTCTAACCATTACTGTATATTCTGTGTTTTGGGTTAGGTTTGTAAAGGTATAGGTGTTTATGCCACCTTCAATCCAGTTTCCACCGTTAATGGAATATTCATATTTAGTTACTTTACTTACTGAGGTGACGTTGGCTATAGCGGTGATGGAATTAGTGGTATGGGTATCAGTTAAAGTTACTGATAGGTTATCTTGAGCAACGGTGACGTTATAAGTGTCATTTACTTGGTTAGTACCATCAGAGATATTGGCAACTAAGGTTCCGGACTGGATAAATTCAATATCAGCAGTTTGACCAGTGACGGTGATTATACTACCGTTATCTTTTTGATAGGTACAGGTGTATTTAGTGCCGCAGCCTTCTGGGTAAGTGATGGTTACGGTTTTTGGAACGTTTCCTTGCTCGGTGAAGATAGGTTTAGGGATGGTTAAGGTTGTGACTTTCTTTTCAGCGGTGGCGGTGGCACCACTATCATTAGTGGCTCTGACCATAACCGAATATTCGGTGCCTTGCGTTAGATTAGTGAAGGTATAGGTGTTATTAGGAGTGGCACTTGTCCAATTTTTACCACCATCTACCGAATATTCATACTGGTTTATAGGACTTTCTGAGGTGGCATTAGCGGTTACGGTGATACTATTGGTGGTATTAGTGGTCGACATGGTTAAGGTTATTGGTGAAGCTACTTCGACGTGATAACTATTGGTGGTTGAGTTTCTACCATCAGAGACGGTAGCAACGATATCTCCACTATTGGTGAATGCTACTTCGGCCTGTTTTTCAGTTACTTCGACGGTTTGGCCATTATCTTTTTTATAAGTGCAGGTGTATTTATCACCACAGCCTTCTGGGTAAGTTACGGTTACTATTTTAGGGTTAGTACCTCTTTCAGAGAAGGTTGGTCCTGGAATTTCGGTTGGATTAGCCGTGAAATAATATGTGACATCATAACTATATTCTTTAGTTAGATTACCGCTATCTAAAAGCATTTGGACATGGAGATAGCAATTATTACCGTCACATGAATTTTGAATACTATAATTTTTGATGTTGACGGTATCTGGCATATCGAATTTTTGGCCATCAACAATTATTTGGTTATTGTCACGATTTATTTGAAATGATTTACCATTGATTAGACAATTTCCTAAGTTAGTTGAGTTATTACAAGTTATTCGATTGTCGTTTTCGGCAAGTATACTATTTACATTTTTAGATATGATACTAGCTTTTTCTTGAATAGCTGTTCTAGTACTGGCATCGGCAAAGATATCTTTGACTTCGATTAATACTTCGAATAGAAAAACAGCAATTATCATTGTTAATGCGAAAGATACAAGCAGTTCAACGACTGTAAATCCTTTATTGTTTTTCATATTGTCACCCCATGCTTTTTTACATAAGAAAAGAAATATGTTCCTACTATATTAATAGTATATCATATTTTTTAGTTATATTATATTAAAAGTTTTAAATATATGATTTATAAGGCTTTTTTTGTAAATTTTATTATAGAGTAAGCAAAGTTGAAGGTAGTTCCGTAGTGTAGCGGTTTGCTTTTTTAATAAAAATTTTATGCTTTAATTTTATTTAAAACGTAAAATAATTTCAAAATTTATTAGATATTATTCAATAGAATTATGAAAAAATATGATTAAGACGCAAATAACGATAAATTTACATTTTAAATAAAATTAAGATGTATTCATGCGTCTTAGGTAAAATTAAGACGCAAAATTAATAAAATCTGCGTTTAAAAAAAATTAAGACGCATTCGTGCGTCTTAATTTTACCTAAGACGCATTTTTTTGTTTTTGTGCATCTTAAAAAAATAGTTGCATTTATGCGTTTTAAAATTAAAACAAAACACAGTAGATTGTGATGGTTCTACTGTGTTTATTCTAGCATTTTTTTAATAGCATCTAAAGCGCACTGAGCATCTATGCAGTTCATACCTGTATTTGTATTATCATATGATAAGTCAACAGCTCTTAATTTGATTACTACTTCATATGAACTACTAACTGTACTTACACCATCTGAAACGGTTGCGGCAATATCACCATTTTGAGTATATTCTAAATCAACTGTTTCAGTGGTTACATTAACGGCTTGTCCATTATCTTGCTGATATGAACAAGTTAAGGTATCACCACAACCTTCTGGAAAATGAATAGTTACAGTTTTTGGAAATAATCCTTCTTGAGTAAAAGTTGGTTTTTCTAAAACAGCGGTACTTACTCCTTCTCCTAATTCATATGGTTTAGTTTGTGTTCCTTCACCAGATACTATTTTTACATTTGATTTTAAATATAGTGCTGGCCTATAGTTATCTGATGTATTAACCGAATTACTATTAATAGCTCCACTTGATTGGATGTTTCTTGAACTTGTTCCATTACTTGCTGGTGAAAATATCCACCACTGCGTTCCAGTAAATAAATATGTTGTATTTTTACATGTTGCATATTTTTGATTAATTAACGAGAAGTTTCCACAATTTGTTTTATCGGTATTACTTCTTATATAGTCACTAGCTGTTATTAAACCAATTTTTCCGTTCCATGTTGTACCATTTTCATCAGAAATTTGAGTGGCTAAATTTGTATTATTCCATACTACCTCACCTATACCAAAATTATGATCTGCAATTTGATTTTTGGCTACATTAGTAAGGCTATTATAATATGTTCCATTTAAGTATGTGTTTAATGTAGCTGGTCTTGCCCAATTATTTGAATTTGAGCTATCCCATGCTTGATTTGGTAAAGTTTCATTTCTGACAATTTTCATTGTTCCATCTTGTTCTAAAGCAATTATACGCCATAGTTCATTATTAAATGAGACATAATTGTTTGGATTTTTTCCTTTATAAACGTATCTATCTTCTTCATATTCATCTTCATATAAGCCATCGCCGGAAGTTGTTATGTCATCGGTTAAGTCTATAACTTTTGTAGTTTCGGCTTGAGTAGTTTTACCAACGCTACTAGTTACTCTAACTGATATTTGATAAGAAGTTCCTTGTGTTAAGCCAGTAAATTGATAAATATTATTTGTACCATTATCAATCCAATTACCACCATTTATAGAAAATTCATATTTACTAATTCCACTGGTGGCTTCGGCATTAGCTACAACAGTTATACTTTTAGTAGTTGAAGTGGTTGATATGGTTAAAGTAGGAGCGGTATTATCAAATTTGAACACTTCACTGACTTTAGCTTGAGCTGTGTTACCATTGACATCGCTTATTCCCTCTTTAACCCATAGGTAATATGAACCAGTTAAGCTTGATGAAGCTGTTTCTGGTACTGTTATTTGAGTAGTTTTAGCTCCAGCAGTATTTGTCGTTGTTAGGGTATTTGTAAAGGTTGGAGCTACGGTATTACTTTCTGACCAAGCATAGTATATTGTTTGATTGGCTGGCAATCCACTAGCCGCATCATTTATAGTAACGGTTATTGCTTTTCCGCCTGATACAAATGAGCTTTGAGTGTTTGGGCTAAAGCTTATTTCTGGCCCGGCATTATCTACAGCATTGGCATAGTATGTGGCATCATTTGATAATGTAACATTACTTCCAGCTGGGGTTCCAGTAGTAGCTCCACTTGTAGTATTCCATCCGACTGAGACATAGCCTTCGACTGGTGTTATTGATGGTAAGGTTATTTGACAGGTTGAATTATTATTTTGAATTGTACATTTTCCACTTTCTGCTCCAATACTTTCAATATTAGCTCCTTTTTGATATGTGACATTTATTTGTTTACTTGTTACGGCATAGTATGTCGCATTTTTATTTAATGCTAAGGTTGAACCTGCTTTGACATTGGCTGTTGTTGAGGTAGCTTCTTCTCCCCATCCAGCTATATTAAAGCCTTCTCTTACAATGGTTGGGGTGGTTATATTACAGCTTTCAGCTCCATTATATCTATAACATGACTCTGTATTTGAACTGATTGATGTAGCTCCATTTTGATTAAAGTTTGCCGTATATGGGTTTTCACTTTTGGTTATAGCATAGTAAGTGGCATCGGTACTTACTTCTTTTGATGTATTTTGGGTCCATGAGGCAGTGGTTGAGCCAGCTGATGTTTCATAACCTAGTGTTGTAAAGCCAGTTGCTGGGGTGATTGATGGTGCGGTTATATTACAAGTTTCAGCTTGAACTTCATTATTATAGACTTCTTGGATAGTACAAGTTTCAGTTATTTTATCATTAGTACTTGAGCCAGATGTGCCTATTTGATTTAAGGCACCATTTCTATTAAAGGTTAAAGTAATTGTTTTGGCATCTTTTTTGAATATGGCATATAGGGTAACATCACCTTCTGTCATATTGAAAGTGCTTAATGGGGTTTTAGCATCTTTATTAGTATTCCAGCCGACGAATTTCCAACCATTTTTATAGGCTTTATTTGATAGGTCAACAGTGGTTCCAGCTTCTAAGAATTCTCCTTCACTATCTACTCTAGTTCCCCCATTTGTTTGATAGTCGAAGGTTAACATATATGTTTGCGGGTTATCTGGGTCTTTATTATCTTGAACAAAGTCAAAGTCGATTTCGACTTCACTTGAGGTTTCATCGCCATTATAGTCTGGATTATATTCTATTTTGACATGGACTACTTTACTAGTTTTAGATTCTAAGACTTCACCTTTTTTATAACCGGTAAAGGTTATTATTACAGCTTCTGAGTTGGCGTTTTGGGTATTGGTGATGATATCATCTAGTTTAGCATCTAAAGTTCCATTATTAGTTATGGTGACATCATATTCCATTGCATCACCTTTGGAATATAGATTAGCTTCCATTGTAGCTGTTAGGCCATCATGAGTTGGGGTTTTTGCATTTTCAGCATCGCCGGTAGCTACACCTTGTGTGACATTAGTTATTTTGATATCCCAACTTGAAGTTATTTCACTGGTTCCTGTTGTTTTTAGGTTTGTACTTAATGTAGCATAGGCAACAATCATACATACTAATATTCCGACTAAGCTAAAGATTATTATATTTCGTTCTTTTTTCCCTCTATGCATTACTTCTCACCCTTCTTTGAAATTTTTACGACATGTAGCGGCATATTTTACCATTATTCTAATTATATATCATAGGAAATGCTTGCGTAAGTTACTTGTAAGACTATGTCTATTATTTACATTTTATCAAAAATATGTTTTTTTGTTAAGGGAAAAAATTTGTTTTTAAAAAATTTCAGCAATTTGACTGAAATTTTACTTTTTTTGCATATATTATATTATAGGTTTTACCGTCGGTAATGGTTTGTTCTTTATAGATATAATAGTTTTTAGTGTCTAAGAATTCTTTTAATTCTTCTACGTTTGTATGAGTAGATAAAATTAAATCGTTTTGGATATCGAAGTTTAATATTTTTTTAATGGTTTTAGTGCCCATACCACTGATGACAATTATTTCGTTTTTTAAATTTATATTATTTAGTCCATCATTAGTGATGGCGGTTATATTGGCATTATATTTTTTTGCATTGTTTATAGCGGTTTGGGTAGAATATTTTGATTTATCGATGGCTAGACACTGACAGTTTTTATACAAATTTAAGTAGATATCTAAAAAGGCGTGGTCGGCACCAACGTCTATGATATGACTATTTTCTTTTATAAGGTCAGTTATAGCTTTTAATCTTTTTGAGAGTTTCATTTTAGTCACCTAAGTAATCTTTTAGTTTTCTACTTCTAGATGGATGTCTTAATTTTCTTAGGGCTTTAGCTTCTATTTGTCTAATACGCTCTCTGGTGACACCAAATAGTTGACCTACTTCTTCTAAGGTTCTAGGTCTGCCATCTTCTAGTCCAAATCTTAGTCTGATGACTTTTTCTTCTCTTTCGGTTAGGGTTAATAGAACTTCAGATATTTCATCTTTTAAAAGTTCGTTTACGGCATAATCTTCAGGGCTCATGTTGGTCTCATCGGGTATGAAATCGCCTAAATGAGAATCGTCTTCTTCACCGATTGGTATTTCTAGGCTGACTGGTTCTTGAGATATTTTATAGATGTCTCTGATTTTTTCGACACTAGTACCCATTTTTTTAGATAGTTCTTCTTCGGTTGGTTCTCTATTTAACTCTAGGGTAAGCTGCCTTTCAACTCTAGCTAATTTATTGATGGTTTCAACCATATGGACAGGAACTCTGATGGTTCTAGCTTGGTCAGCGATGGCTCTTGTGATAGCTTGTCTAATCCACCAAGTGGCATAAGTAGAAAATTTATAGCCTTTAGTGACATCGAATTTTTCAACGGCTTTCATTAAACCGATATTTCCTTCTTGAATTAAGTCTAGGAAAAGCATACCTCTTCCAACATATCTTTTGGCAATACTGACAACTAGTCTTAGGTTAGCTTCGGCTAAAGTGGCTTTGGCTTGTTCATCGCCCTTAGCTATTTTATCAGCTAGTTCTAGTTCTTCTTCGGTTGTTAACAGTTTTATTTGACCGATTTCTTTTAGGTACATTCTAACAGGGTCATTAATGGTTAGGTCTTTTGTTAAAAGTTCATTACTAGTAGTGCTTGGGTCTTCGTCATCTTCTTCATTTTCTGAGATAACTTCGATATGATTTTCACTTAGGGTATTATAAAGGTCGTCTAATGAATCAGCATCTAGTTCTAGATTTTTTAGTTTTTCGGCGAGTTCTTCATAGGTGATATGACCTTTTTTCTTGCCGGCTTCTACTAGTTCTTTTTTTCTTTCTTCAAAGGTTTTTATTTCTTCAAACATTAATTACACTCCTTTTTTAAACTGACAATTTCCTCAGCTATTTTAGCTTTATCTAAAGGGTCTGTCAAGTTTTTCATTTTATTTGTAAGTCTTTTTATTTCTTCTTTTACATTAAAGTCTTTTATTACTTTAATATAGTCTTCTATTTCTTCATTTGAGTATTCTTCTTTGGTGTTTTGTTTATTGATTTTATTTATGGTATTCATTAAATCTTCATCGCATTCGATGTAATCGATAAAGTCAGCTTCGTTTATAAAGCCAAAGTTTTTATAGAAGCTACTGATTTCTCTAGCTAAAAGTCTATATTCTTTATTTGGAATATAAGTGACTTTATTATTATACATAGTGATTACTTCTGGACTTTTCAGCATATAATATAGTAAAGCGCTTTCGGCTTTTTCATATTTATCGGTGGTTACTTTTGTTTGGACTTGTTTTGGCTTAGGTTTTGGCTGTTTGGTGTTTTCGAGATGTTTTCTAATTATGTCCTCATCGATGTTCATTTCAGTACATATTTTTTTAATGGTGAGGTCTTTTAGGATATCATCGTCAATTTTATTTAGTTCGGTGATGATTTCACTGATGTATTTTGCTTGGCCTGCCGGACTAGTTAAGTCTTTACCATTTTTTAGATATGAGAGTTTGAAGTCCATACTGCTGATTGGGTTATCGATTTTTCGTTGGAAGGCTTCTTTACCATATTTTTGGATATATTCATCGGGGTCTAGGTTATCTTCTAGTCTAACTATTTTGGGGGTGACGCCAAGTTTTAGTAGTTCATTTAAGCATGACATGGTGGCTTTGGCGCCGGCTTCATCACCATCAAAGCAAAGGATAATATCTTTAGCCATCCTTTTTATAAGGTGGGCTTGGGCATCTGTTACGGCAGTTCCCATCATGGCAATAGTGTTTTTAATACCTATGGTATAGGCTCTAATGACGTCCATAAAACCTTCCATGATAATTATTTGGTTCTTTTGTCTTGCAATGTCTTTAGCCCGGTGGTAGTTATATATAAGTTCACCTTTTTTAAAGATCTCGGTTTCTCTAGTGTTGAAGTATTTGGAGTTATCTTCTCTATTATATATTCTACCGCTATAGGCGACGGGGTTACCATCTAGGTCATAAAGTGGGAACATAATGCGGTCATAGAAAAGATCATAGTAGCCGTAGTCATTTTTGCCGACAAGACCGCTTTTTAAAACTTCATCTGGTTTAAATTTATCTATTAAGATTTTTGATAAAGCTCCTTGTTTTAAGGAAAGGCCGATTTGAAATTCTTTGATGATATCTTCGTTTATGTTTCTTTTTTTTAAGTATTCTCTAGCTTCTTTACCACTTGGGGTATTTAAGTTATTGATATAGAATTTTAAACTTAAATCATATATTTGATGAAGTTCGGTATGAGTTTGTTTCTTTTTTATTTTGCCAATGTTTACGGATACGCCGCCGATGTCAGCTACTTTTTTGACAGCTTCTAGAAATGAAATATTTTCATAGTCCATGATAAATTTAAAAACGGTTCCAGTGGCACCACATGAGAAACATTTGTAAATTTGTCTGGAAGGGCTGACGCTCATGGATGGGTTATTGTCATCATGAAATGGACAGACCCCAAAGTAGTTTTTACCTCTTGGGGTTAAAGGAATATATGAGGATATGACATCGACGATGTTGACGCTATTTCTTATTTCATTGATTTTTTCTTGACTTAATGTGTTCATGAATTTATCCCCCTATATATAATATACGATTTTTTTTGCCGATTTCCTTTTTTTTCTTGAAAAAAATTACAAAAAAGTATAATTTTTCTTCATTTTACATATATTATGGTTAAAAAGAGGCGGTTTTATGAGTTTGAAAAGGATTAAAATGATTAGTGTTTTTGGGATGTTTGGGCTTTGTTTTTTGACACATTTTCTTTACAACTGGCTACCTAATAGTTTATTTAGTATATTTTTCCCGGTTAATGAGAGTATTTGGGAACATATGAAGATGATGACTAGTAGTATTTTAATTTTTAGTATAATAGAGTATTTTCTTTATAAGAATTATAGGGTTAGTCACAATAATTTTGCTTTAAGTGTGTTTTTAGAGGTTAGTTTATCTATTTTGATATTTTTGATTATATATTTACCAATTTATCATTTTACGGGTTCGGTGTTTATTTTAAATATAATTGTTTTATTTATTAGTCTTTATTTTGTGAATATTATAAGTTTTTATATTCTTAGTTTAAGACCTTTACACAAAGAGGTTTTAAGTATTATTGGAATTATTTTAGTATACATTTTATTTGGGATACTGACTTATTATCCACCTCGTAATTATTTATTTTTTGATAAGGTAGAGAAAAAATATGGAATTAATATCTATGAACTTTGAGTAAAAATACTAGATATTTTTTTTGTGTAGTTTAACTGCTCGGCAGCGGTTAAATAGGCTTCTTCTTTTGAACATAAGGTATATATTATATCACCTGGAAGATAGACTTTATATTTATCATCTTTATTTAAGCCGATTTTATTTTTAGTGATTATTTCTTCAAGATATGGTGTTTTTTCATCCCCTATTTTGACAGCTATGGTATTTAATTTTAATGATTTATAGGGGGTTATTTTGAATAAATGAAAGGTATAGGAGGAAGTTATTTTTTTCTTTTTTGAGTCTATTTCTAATAATTCGATTGGGATTGTTGCATACTGTGATTTTGTCATAATTTGTTCCTCCGTTTTCTGTTTACATATTATATACGGGTTAATTTTTTTGTCAATTGGTTTTACATGAATTTCCAAAAAATGTTAGTGAAATGGTTTTGGTTTTAATTTTACGTTAAAAAAATAATCAAACGTTTATTGTTTGATTATTCAATCGTATATGGATTTGATTTTGAACCATCTCCACCAGTAATTTTGATATTTGAGGAAAGGTAGAGAACAGGCCTAACTTCAAATGAATTATTATAATTAGGAAAATGAGATAATTCACCAGTGTTTGAAACTATAACAAAAGTTTGATAATCATCACCGGAATATGGTGTTAATGTCCACCAGTTAGTATTATCATTATGCATCCAAGTTGTCTCAGCACATTTAGTATAACTAGAAATTTTTTGCACTGTTCCACATTCAATTTGATTGCTATTACTCCTGATATATTCACTGACCGTTGGAAGAGCAATTTTTCCATTCCATATTTTGCTATTTTCTTTATTTATTGTATTAGCTAAATTTGTATCACCATTTGTTACTGCTCCTATACTAAAATTATGTGAAACTATTTGACTTTGAGCTGTTGCATTTAATCTATTATAATATGTTCCATTTAAATATGTATTTAATTCTGCTGGGCGATCCCAATTATTTTTACCACTATCCCATCGACTTTCTTTAATGCTTTTTTGTTTTATAATTTTTATCGTTCCATCGCACTCTACCGATATTATCCTCCATTTTGCAATTTGGTCATTGAAAGTTATATAATTATTTGCATTTGATCCAATAAAGAAATAGCGGCACTCATTCGAATCTTTTTTTATCCCAGAATCTTCTATTATTTGCTCAGCGGCTGATTTTACTGATTCGCCCGTACATTTTTTATATAATTCATCAATAGCATCTTTTACATTAGTTGATTTCAAAGTGCTATTAGATGGATCAAAAGAAACTTCATTAGATGGAAAAGTGATAGCAGCATATACACCTAAACTTCCAAAAATAATACCACCTATTATAAGTCCTATTAGATTATTTTTTATATAATATTTTGTTTTTTTATTTTTCATGGAATATACTTCCTTTCTGTTTTAGCGTCTTTTATCTATTTCTTCTAAAGCACATTGTGTTTCTACACAATCCATACCTGTTTTAGTATTGGTATATGAGACATCGACAGCCCTAAGTTCTATTTTAATGGTATAGGAACTTGTTACAGTATTATCACCATCTGATACTGTTGCCACAATATCACCGTTTTGACTATATTCTAAATCAACTGTTTCAGTAGTTACATTAATCGCTTGTCCATTATCTTGCTGGTATGAACAAGTTAAGGTATCACCACAACCTTCTGGAAAATGAATAGTTACAGTTTTTGGAAATAAACCTTCTTCAGTAAAAGTTGCTTTTTCTAATGTAGTAGTACTTACACCCTCGCCTAATTCATATGGGTTAGTTTGTGTACCTTCACCGCCTATTATTTTTACATTTGATTTTATATATAAGGCTGGTCTATAGTTATCTGATGTATTAACTGGGTTACTATTAATTGCTCCACTTGATTGAATATTTCTTGAACTTGTGCCGTTACTTGCTGGGGAAAAGATCCACCACTGCGTTCCGGTAAATAAATATGTTGTATTTTTACATGTTGCATATTTTTGATTGATTAATGAAAAGTTTCCACAATTTGTTTTATTGGTATTTGATCTTATGTAATCACTAGCTGTTATTAAACCAATTTTTCCATTCCATTTTGTTCCATTTTCATCAGAAATTTGGGTAGCCAAATTTGTATTATTCCATACTACCTCGCCTATGCCAAAATCATGATCTGCAATTTGACTTTGGGCTACACTAGTAAGGCTATTATAATATGTTCCATTTAAGTATGTATTTAATGTGGCTGGTCTAGCCCAATTATTTGAATTTGAGCTATCCCATTTTTGATTTGGTAAAGTTTCATTTCTAACTATTTTCATTGTTCTATCTTTTTCTAAAGCAATAATTCGCCATAGTTCATTATTAAATGACACATAATTGTTTGGATTTTTTCCTTTATAAACATATCTATCTTCTTCATATTCATCTTCATATAAGCCATCTCCTGAAGTTGTTATGTCATCAGTTAAGTCTATAACTTTTGTAGCTTCAGCTATAGCTATTTTACCAACACCACTTGTTACTCTAACTGATATTGGATAAGAAGTTCCTTGTTCTAGACCTGTAAATCTATAAGTACTATCAGTTCCAGCGTCAACCCAAGTTTTTCCTTCATCTATAGAGTATTCATATTTACTAATTCCACTGGCGGCGTTGGCGTTGGCCACAACGGTAATGGTACTACTTGTAGATGTGGTCGAAATAGTTAAAGTAGGATCTTCATTATCAAACTTGAACACTTCACTTACTTTGGCCTCTGATTGGTTGCCAAGTGTATCTTGAATACCTTCTTTTATCCATAGGTAATATGAGCCGGTAAAATTTGAAGATAAATTTTCTGGTACTGTTACTTGAGTAGTTTTAGCTCCAGCAGTATTTGTGGTTGTTATGGTGTTTGTAAAGGTTGGAGCTACGGTATTACTTTCTGACCAAGCATAGTATATTGTTTGATTGGCTGGTAGACCACTAGCGGCATCATTTATAGTAACGGTTATTGCTTTGCCGCCTGATACAAATGAGCTTTGAGTGTTTGGACTAAAGCTTATTTCTGGTCCGGCATTATCTACAGCATTGGCAAAGTATGTGGCATCATTTGATAATGTGACATTACTTCCAGCTGGTGTTCCAGTGGTAGCTCCACTTGTGGTATTCCAGCCGACTGACACATAACCTTCGACTGGAGTGATTGATGGTAAGGTTATTTGACAGGTAGAATTATTATTTTGAATTGTACATTTTCCACTTTCAGCTCCAATACTTGCGATATTAGCTCCTTTTTGATATGTGACATTTATTTGTTTACTCGTTACGGCATAGTATGTCGCATTTTTATTTAAAGCTAAGGTAGAGTTTGCTTGGACAGTAGCTGTTGTTGAGGTAGCCTCTTCTCCCCATCCGGCTATATTAAAGCCTTCTCTTGTGATGGTTGGTGTGGTTATATTACAGCTTTCAGCTCCATTATATCTATAACATGACTCTGTATTTGAACTGATTGATGTCGCTCCATTTTGATTGAAGTTTGCGGTATATGGGCTTTCACTTTTGGTTATGGCATAGTAAGTGGCATCGGTACTGACTTCTTTTGATGTATTTTGGGTCCACGTAGCAGTGGTTGAGCCAGCTGATGTTTCATAACCTAATGTTGTAAAGCCTGTTGCTGGGGTGATTGATGGTGCGGTTATATTACAAGTTTCGGCTTGAACTTCATTATTATAGACTTCTTGGATAGTACAAGTTTCAGTTATTTTATCATTAGTACTTGAGCCAGCTGTGCCTATTTGATTTAAGGCACCATTTCTATTAAAGGTTAAAGTAATTGTTTTGGCATCTTTTTTAAATATGGCATAGAGAGTGACATTTCCTTCAGTCATATTGAAAGTGCTCAATGGGGTTTTAGCATCTTTATTAGTATTCCAGCCAACAAATTTCCAACCGTTTTTATAGGCTTTATTGGAAAGGTCGACAGTTGTTCCAGCTTCTAAGAATTCTCCTTCACTATCTACTCTAGTTCCCCCATTTGTTTGATAGTCGAAGGTTAACATATA
>CALVVS010000033.1 GCA_944363925.1 uncultured Bacilli bacterium
TAAAAAAGGAACGTTCAATAATCCAATGTTGAGCGCGGCCAAGTTTGTCGCACCTAAATCATTGATGGATGAGTTAGGTGCTTTTGCTATTTAGATAGTATTAAAAATACTAAAATAAATAGGAGGATAATTATAACAAAGAAAGAATTTTCTCTTTTAGTCATAACCATCACCTCCTTTTCTATTTCAAAAAAGAGGTCGCACTAACTCTATTAAACGTTCCTTAATATAAATATAACAAATAGTTATATATTAATCAATATATTGTTAGTTTTATTTGACTAACTTTTTTTCTTGTTGTAAAATTATCTCTAGTATTTGGTGGTGATTTATATGGGTTATGAAGTTATTGTTGTAGGCGGTGGGCATGCGGGATGTGAGGCTGCTTTAGCATGTGCCCGTATGGGACATAAGACATTACTTGTTACAGGAAATATTAATAATATTGCGGATATGCCATGTAATCCATCTATTGGTGGTAGTGCGAAGGGAATTGTAGTTAGAGAAATAGATGCTTTAGGCGGTGAGATGGGCAATAATGCGGATAAGAGTTTATTACAAATAAAGATGCTTAATACGGCTAAAGGTCCAGCAGTTAGGTCACTTCGTGCGCAAGCGGATAAGGTTACTTATCCTAAAAATATGATTAATACTTTAAAAAATACGGATAATTTAGATATTAAAGAGGCATTAGTTAAAGATGTTATTACACCCAATAATAAGGTTAGTGGGGTTTTACTAGAGTCTGGTGAGATTATCGATAGTAAAATTGTTATTTTGACAACAGGTACTTATATGAATGCGGATATTATGGTTGGTGATACGCGGCATAGGGAAGGTCCTCATGGTGAGAGGCCTTCGAATTATTTAAGTGATAATTTGGCGAAGAAGGGTTTTATAATTAAGAGATTAAAGACTGGTACACCACCTAGAATAGCCCGCGATAGTATTGATTTTTCGAAAGCTAAAAGAGAAGATGGTGACAGTGTTTATCATACTTTTAGTTTTGACAATGAACCTTTTTATGATATTGATAAACAAGTTCCTTGCTTTTTAATTTATACAAATGATGAAACACATAAAATTATTCGGGATAATTTGGGTAAATCTAGTATGTATGGAGGTCTTTCTGATATTAAGGGAGTTGGTCCGAGATATTGCCCTTCGATTGAAGATAAGATTGTTAGGTTTAGTGATAAGGAAAGACATCAATTATTTTTAGAACCAGAGAGTTTATATTATGATGATATTTATCTGCAAGGTTTTTCTACTAGTATGCCTTATGATGTTCAAGAGAAAATGGTTCATAGTTTATCTGGTTTAGAAAAGGCGAAGATATTAAAATATGCTTATGCGATTGAGTATGATGCGATTTATCCAACTCAGCTTAAGTTTAATTTGGAAACAAAGATAATTGAAGATTTATTTACAGCTGGCCAAATTAATGGTACGAGTGGATATGAAGAGGCGGCCTGTCAAGGTTTAATGGCGGGTATTAATGCTTGTTTGAAACTTGAAGGAAAGGAACCTTTTATTTTAAGAAGGGATGAGGCTTATATCGGTGTATTAATTGACGATTTAATTACTAAAGGTATAAGAGACCCTTATAGGTTACTTACTTCTAGGGCAGAGTATAGGTTACTTCTTAGAACAGATAATGCAGATTTAAGGCTTAGAGAGTATGGGCATAAATTTGGTCTTGTTTCTTCAAAAAAATATAATAAGTTTTTAAGGAAAAAAGAAGATATTGCAAAAGCTACTTTAGAGTTTAAGGAAAAGAGACTTACGCCTAAGGATAATGATTATTTGATTAGTTTAGGGACTAAAGAGTTAAAAGAAGGGGTTTCACTTTATGATTTACTTAAAAGGCCAGAGATTAGGATTGATGATTTAACGAGATATTTAGATAATGAATATAGTGATGAGGTTTTGGAACAAGTATCTATTTCTTCTAAGTATGAAGGTTATATTAATAAAGCTTTAAAGGAAGCGGAGAAGTTAAAACATTTGGAAAACAAGAAAATACCTTTGGATATTGATTATGATTTGATGCATAATTTAGCAAGTGAAGCAAAGCAGAAGTTAAAAGAGGTAAGGCCTAATACGATTGGTCAAGCTATGAGAATAAGTGGAGTAAATCCAGCTGATATTTCTATTTTAACGATGTATATGAAGCGAGGTTAATATGGATATTTTAGAGTTTAAGGAAGCTATTTTAAAATTAGGTTTGGATACTAGTGAAGATAAATTAAATAAGTTAGAGCGATATTATGAATTGTTGATTATTTGGAATCAGAAGATTAATTTGACGGCGATAACGGAAAAGGAACAAGTTTATTTGAAGCATTTTTATGATAGTTTGACTTTAATTAAAGCGATTGATTTGAACGAAGTTAATAGTTTATGTGATTTAGGAACTGGGGCGGGGTTTCCGGGAGTTGTACTTAAAATATTTTTTCCTAATTTGAAGCTTGTTTTAGTAGATGCTTTGAGTAAGCGAATTAAGTTTTTAGAGGTTTTGGTTAAAGAATTAGATTTAGATGATGTTGATTTGGTACATATGCGGGCTGAAGAATATGGAAGGCTATACAGGGAGTGTTTTGATGTGGTTACAGCTAGGGCTTTAACTAGTTTTCCAGTACTTCTTGAGTATGGTGCTTCTTTACTTAAAATTAATGGCCATTTGATAGCTATGCGAGGGTTAAATGATAGCGCATCTGGAGCCTCTGCTTTAAATGTTTTAAATTTGAAAATTAATAATGTTATCTGCTTTGACCTACCGGGTGGAGGAGGTCAAAGAACACTTATTGATGTTCAAAAAATTTCTAAGACTTCATTAAAATATCCTAGAAGGTATGCGGAGATAAAAAAGAAGAATTTGTAATTTTGTAAAGCAATATTGAATATTAATTTAATATTGTTTTTTTATGTCATTTTTGTTGAATTATTTCCCGAAAAATAGTATGATAAAGTAAAAGAATAGAAGGGAGGGGTAGACTTTGTTTCAAAACGGCCAATTAACAGTACTTAATATGAGAGATATTTTACCGAATAGATTTCAACCGCGAATTCGTTTTGACGAAGAAAAGTTAGAGGAACTGGCGGATTCTATAAGTAAATATGGAGTTATTCAGCCTATTGTGGTAAGACCTGTGGGCAGTAGGTTTGAGATTATTGCTGGAGAGAGACGTTTTAAAGCTAGTAAGCTAGCTAGCAGGTCTACGATTCCCGCTATTGTTGTAAATTTATCTGATAAAGATAGTGAAGAAATTGCTTTGCTTGAAAATGTTCAAAGACAAGAGTTAAGTCCGATTGAAGAGGCAGTTTCATATAAACGTATTTTAGATATGGGTTATATTACGCAAGAGCAGTTAGCTCAAAAAATAGGTAAGGCTCAGTCAACGATTGCGAATAAGATTAGACTTTTGAATTTGGATGATGAGGTTCAAAGTTATTTACTTAATAATAAAATTTCGGAAAGACATGCGAGGAGTTTACTTAGAATTCCTGATAAAGAAAAGCAAGTAGAGATGCTTCATCGCATTGTGGAGGAGCGACTTACTGTTAAGCAAACCGATAAGGAAATTGAAAAACTAAAAGAAAGTATGAAGGTGGTAAAGCCAGTTGAATTAAATATTCCAGTAAAAGAGGCATCTTTAGATACGAATAGTCAATCAGAAGAGATTGAAAATTTATTTGATGATGAGAATGAAGGGGGAAACAACATGGATATAGATAAAATTATGAGAGAGGCTAAAGATATTAATAATAATGTGGCTCCAGAGCCAAAAGATATATCTAATTTGATGGTGCCTGGAAGTGGAGGGGTAGAACCGGTGGTACAACCAGAACCAGTGCCTCAGCCAGCTATCGAAAATGTAGAGGCTAAAAGATTTATTAATACGGTGCCACAAGCAGAACCTACGGCTCAAGTACAAGAGCCTAGTAATACGGTTACTTTTGATAGTATGTTTAATCAATCTATTAGTTCTACACCTGAAAAAGCGGTGATGGAAGCTGAGAAACCTATAGATAATTCACAACCGACAGTGGCTTTGGAGGATAATAATTTATCTAGTATGGCTATGCCGACAGCTACGCCTTCAGTAATGCCAGTTCAAGAGGCTCCGGTAGCTGATCAAAGTGAGCCAGCTATTCCAGAGGTTTCTAATGATAATCAAAGTGAGCCGGTTATTCCTGAAGTTTCTAATGTGGTTAATGATTTTGCTTCTACACCAAATATTTATACTCAGTCTCAAACTGATAGTGTTTCTAATGTATCTTCAGAAGAAATTTCCACTGATACAAGAAAAGCTATTTCAACAGCTGTGGCTAGTGCGCTTAAGAAATATAATGATGATAAGGCTAGACAAAGTTTAGCTAATACAATACCAACACCAGTAGCAGATGTTGTTTCTATGTCGGAAGCTGATAGTACTTCAAAGGAGGTAAATATTCCTGATACTAATATAATTGCTGGTGATACTTTAAGTGAGTATGCGAATAAAAGTGTTGGTGTTCAGTCATCAATGGCTAGTACAATTAGTCAGGATGTAAAACCAGTTAATAATCAAAGTGGGTTTGTGAATATTGTGAAGTTACTTAGAGATTGTGCGGATAAAATTGAACAAAGTGGATATTTTGTCAATATGGATGAACTTGATTTAGGTAATCAATATAGAGTAACATTTACAATTAATAAGGAATAGGTTTATGGAAAAGATTGATAGTTTAGTTGATTATTGTTTAAATTGTCTTGCTAAACCATGTAAGAAGGGTTGTCCTTTAGGAAATGATATTCCAAGTTTTATAAAAGCAGCTAAAGATGGTAAGTTTTTAGATGCTTTTAATATACTTAGTGAGACGACGGTTTTGGCAGCGATTTGCGGAAGAATTTGTCCTTTTAGGCAGTTATGTGAAAATAATTGTATTAGAAGTTTAAAAGGTGAGCCTGTACAAATAGGAAAGATAGAGGCATATATTGGCGATAAATTTTTAGAAAGTGATTATCCTTTATTTTCTAATGTTTTAAAAGACAATGGTAAAAAGGTGGCGATTGTGGGGGCTGGTCCGGCTGGTCTTAGCTGTGCGGCTTTTTTAAGAAAACTCGGTTATGATGTGACAATATTTGAAAAATATAATTATGTTGGAGGAATTATTAGTCATGGAATTCCTAGTTTTAGATTAAGTAAGGAGATAGCGTTAAAGAGTTTTTCTAAAATTATGGATTTAGGCATAAAGGTTTGTTTTAATAAAGAACTTGGACGGAATATTTCGGTAGGTAAACTTAGAAGAAAATATGATGCTGTATTTTTAAGTTTAGGGGCAAATGTTTCTAAAATTCCTAATATAAAAGGTAAAAGATTGCCTAATGTGTACGGGGCTAATGAGTTTTTAGAAAGTCATAAAGAATTGGAATTTCATAATAAAAATGTTATAATTATTGGTGCTGGCAATGTAGCAATGGATATGGCTAGAACGGCGAGGAGTTATGGCGCTAATGTTTTAGTTGTTTATTACCGCGCGCAAAAAGATATGAAAGCTGATAGTTCTTTATATAAGGATGCTTTAGGTGAAGGAATAGATTTTCTTTTTAATACTGGTTTAAAACAAATTATAAAAGATAAGCATAATTATAGAAGTTATTTGGTAACTAATGAAGGATTAAGATTTGTTTATCCTTGTGATTATGTGTTTTTTGCAATTGGTTCTAAAGCTGATTTGAAAGTGACTAAGAAATTAGGACTTAAGTTAGATCTTAATGGCTATGTTAAAACTGATAAAAATTTGATGACGTCTACGGCTGGAGTTTTTGCTGGCGGTGATTTAATCGGTCAGGAAAGATCGGTGGCTAAGGCGGCTTGGTCTGGAAAAGAGGCGGCTTATAATATCAATTTATATTTAAAAAATAATTAGAGGTGACTTTATGCTTAAATTTACTAAGATGGAAGGGCTTGGCAATGATTATGTTTATATGGATGCTATTAATCAGAAGATTAAGCATCCAAAAGAGCTTGCTATGAAGATAAGTGATAGACATTTTGGGATAGGTAGTGATGGGCTTATATTAATTGGCGATAGTGATGTGGCTGATTTTAAGATGTCTATTTATAATCCCGATGGAACAGAAGCGGAGATGTGCGGTAATGGAATTCGCTGTGTTGGTAAGTTTTTATATGATAAAGGATATATTTCTAAGACTAAAGTTACGATTGAAACTTTGGCTGGGGTTAAAAATTTAGAGCTTATTTTAGAAGATGGCAAGGTAAAGTTTGTCAAGGTTGACATGGGTGTACCTATTTTTGAACCTGCTTTAATTCCTGTTAAAGATTATATTTCGTATAGGTTTGATAATTTAGAGTTTACTAAGGTTAAAGTTGATTCTTTAGAATTAACATGTATATCAATGGGAAATCCGCATGCAGTATGTTTTGTTTCTGATGTAGATGATATTGATATTGTTAAGGTGGGTCCATTAACTGAAAATGCTCAGAATTTTCCTAGACGTGTTAATGCAGAATTTATTGAGGTTAAGAGTAGAGGAGAAATTAAAATGCGGGTTTGGGAACGAGGTGCCCGTGAGACTTTAGCTTGTGGTACTGGGGCGTGTGCGTCGGTGGTTGCTAGTATATTAAACGGTTATACGGAAAGAGAAGTAACTGTTTCTTTGCTTGGCGGTAAGTTAAATATATTATGGGATAAGAACAATAATCATGTTTATATGACTGGTCCGGCTAGAATTATTTATGAAGGTGAAATTGATTTAGATTAGACATTATATGTGTCTAGTTTTTTATTTTTTAGCTTTTTAAATTTTGGGTCATGGTATAATTATATTAGAGGTAGATAAGATGATTGAGTTTAAAAAAGTATCAAAAGCATATAAAAATAATGTTGTTTTAAAGGATATTTCATTTAAAATTGAAACCGGCAAATTTACAGTTTTGATTGGGGAGTCAGGATGCGGAAAGACGACATTACTTAAGATGATTAATAAGTTAATTGTACCAACTAAAGGGGATATTTTTATTGATGGAGCTAATATTCAAGAGCTTGATGATATTAAGCTTCGAAGAGGTATGGGTTATGTTATTCAGCAAACGGGTCTTTTTCCACATATGACGGTTCGTGAGAATATAACGATTATTCCGAAAATATTAAAAGAGGATGATGAGAAGATTAAGGATTTAACTTTAAAAATGATGGAGATGATAGGGCTTGATGAAGGTTTACTTGACAGATATCCAAGTGAGCTTTCTGGTGGTCAGCAGCAGCGTATTGGTATTGCGCGAGCTTTTATTACAAATCCAGATATTATTTTGATGGATGAGCCTTTTAGTGCGCTTGACCCAATGAGTAGAGTGGCTTTGCAGGATGAACTTTTAAAATTACAAGATAATTTACACAAGACTATTGTTTTTGTGACGCACGATATGGATGAGGCGATAAAGCTTGCGGATAAGATTGCGATTTTTGATAATGGGGAACTTGTTCAGTACGATGTTCCAGAGAATATATTAAAACATCCGGCTAATGATTTTGTTAAGAATTTTGTTGGTAAGAAACGTATTTGGACTAGTCCTAAATATATTAAGGTGGAAGATATTATGATTGACAAGCCGGTGACTTGTTTGCCAAATTACTCAATATTTTACTGCCTTAATAAAATGAAGATGATGAAGGTTGATAGTTTAATGGTGGTAGATGAGAACCAAAATTTTTTAGGTGTTTTATATGCAGAGAGTGTAACTGATAAAGAAAGTATGAATAGGGAGGCTTCTTTCTATATGCTTAAGGATATTCCGACGGTAAAGAGGGGGGATTCAATTACAACTTTAGCGAAGATGGTTACGGAAAGCCGACTTTCTAATATACCAGTTTTGGATGATAAAAATCGTTTGTGTGGTCTTATTACGAGAAGTAGTTTGATTATGGCTCTTAGTCAACAGTTTTTAGATGAGGAGGAATAAGATGGATTTTATAGATTATGTGATTCAAAATCAGGAGCAGATTATTTCTTTATTTTTAGAACATATTGAACTTACTTTTATTGCGGTTGGTTTATCTATTTTGATTGGGGTTCCTATTGGAATATTAATTAGTTATATTAAAAAATTGGATAAGCCTATTTTAGGACTTTCTTCGGTTATTCAAGCGGTTCCTTCTATGGCTTTACTTGGGTTTTTAATACCGTTTGTAGGAATAGGGACAATTCCGGCAATTATTGTGGTGATACTTTATTCATTATTGCCTATTATTAAGAATACTTATACAGGTATTAATGGGATAAGTGAGACGATGATCGAGTCAGCTAAAGGTATTGGTCTTACTAAGAGTCAGATTTTATTTAAAATTCAAATACCGCAGACATTACCAGTTATTATGGCTGGTATTAGGATTTCAGCGGTATCAGCGGTTGGACTTATGACGATGTCAGCATTTATTGGTGGCGGTGGTCTTGGATATTTGATTTTTTCGGGTATTAGGACAGTTAATAATTATCAAATTTTAGCGGGTGCAATACCAGCTTGTATATTGGCTTTAATTGTCGATTATTTCTTTGGTTTGGTGGAAAAGTTGGTTACACCAGTTAGTTTACAAATGAAGGATTTTTCTAGGGAAGAGGTGCTTCATCGCCGTAAGAAGCAAAAGGTGATGTTACTTTTGATTATTTTAATTATTGGAACTATATTTTTAAGTACGATTAAGGTAACAAATAAGAGTGAAAAAATGATTACGGTAAGTGGTAAAGATTTTACTGAACAAAATATTTTATGTGAAATGGTATCTGATTATATAGAAAGTAATACGGATATTGTAGTTAATAGGAAATGTAATTTAGGTGGCGCACAGGTGGTATTTTCAGCAATTCAAAGAGGCGATATTGATTTATATGTCGATTATTTGGGTACTGATTATACAGATATTTTAAAATATTCACCGATTAATGATGTGAATAAGGTTTATGAAACGGTTAAATCGGAGTTTGACAGTAAATATGATTTAGCTGTTTTGAAGCAGATGGATTTTAACAATACTTATGCTTTAGCAGTGAGACAAGATACAGCTTCTAAGTATAATTTGAAGACAATTTCTGATTTAGTGCCTTATTCTTCTAGTCTTAAAATATCTCCGACTTTGGAGTTTGTTAACCGGGAAGATGGTCTTGCGGGACTTAATAAGGCATATGGACTTAATTTTGCGGATGTGATTGCGATTGATGGTAGTCCAAGATACACGGCTTTAATGAATGATAATAGTCAAGTTATCGATGCTTTTACGACAGATGGACTACTTAGAAAATTTGGACTAGTTGTTTTAGAGGATGATAAGAACTTTTTTCCACCTTATTATGCGGTTCCAGTTATTAGAAATTCGGTTTTGGAAAAGTATCCAGAGCTTGAGGGTTTACTAGATAATTTAGGTGGTTATTTAACTAATGAAAGTGTTCAAAACTTAAATTATGAAGTTGACGAACTTGGAAAAAATCCAGAGACGGTGGCTAATGAATTTTTGAAAGAAAATGGTTTAATATAGGAGGGTATATGATTAAAGTTAATATTCAAAGTAGTATTTTGATTGATGAAAGTATTAAAATATATTTTGACCCGATAAAAATGGACAGGCGAAATGATGCGGATTATATTTTTATAACGCACAGTCATTATGACCATTTTTCTAAGGAGGATATTTTAAATTTAAAAAATGATAAGACGGTGATTATTGGACCTTATAATATATATGATAAGTGTATCGAGATGGGGTTTGATAAGAGTAATATTATACTGGTGAAACCTTCCTCAAATTATGATTATGGGGTAATTAAGTTTAGGGTGGTGCCGGCTTATAATATTGATAAACCATTTCATCCAAAGGAAAATAATTGGGCTGGATACGTGTTAGAATTTGAAGGAAAGAGTTATTATGTGGCTGGTGATACTGACGCTTTAGATGAGAATTTAGATATTAAAGTGGATATGGCTTTTATTCCAATAGGTGGAGTTTATACGATGGATGCTTTATCGGCTAGTGAATTTGTGAATAAGTTAAAACCAAAGGTAGTGGTGCCTATTCATTATGGTATGGTTGTAGGCGATGAGAGTGATTTAAACCGGTTTATAGAAAATGTTAATAGTGATATAGAGGTTAGGGTTTTATTATGAAGATAGTTTTATGTGGTAGCAAAAAGTTTATTCCTAAGATTTTTGAGGTAAGTGAAAAACTTCAAAAGATGGGGTTTGAGACGGTTATTCCCCGTGAATTTATTTGCGAAATGACTAAGAAGGAGGCTTCTATTAGACATTTTTCTGAAATTGAAAAGGAAGATGTTTCGGCTTTACTGATTGTCAACGAAACTAAAAATGGAGTTCATAATTATATAGGGGCAAATAGTTTTGCGGAGCTGGCTTTTGGTTTTTATAAAAGAAAAACGGTATATTTATTAAATGATATTTATGAGCCTTATTCTGAAGAGTTAGTTGCTTGGGAGGTAATACCACTGCATGGTGATTTGAGTAAGATTAAAAAAAATTAGGTATATTTTTAAAATTATGTAATGCTTATGGCCAGTTAGGCGTGCTTTTATGAAATGTATGATTTTTAAAGAGTTACTTTTTTGGCTGAGTTTTTTGATAATTTATTTAAGGTTGGGTTAGTTCCCAATTTTTTGCTATAATCATATTATGATTTTAAATGTTAGTGGTAGATGTGATATTGTTGCTTTTTATAGCAAGTGGTTTATGAATAGATATAATGAGGGTTATGTCGATGTGCGTAATCCTTTTTATCCTAAGCTTGTTAGTAGAATTTATTTTGCCGATGTAGATTTGATTGTATTTTGTACTAAAAATCCGCTACCTATTTTGGATGATTTAGGTAAAATTAATAAACCGATTATTTTTCAAGTGACTTTAACGCCTTATGGACGGGATATTGAACCAAATGTTATTTCTAAGGGCAAGATTATTAATGGGGTGAAGAGATTATCGGAAATACTTGGAAGTGATAATGTGTATGTGCGGTATGATCCTATTTTAATTAATGATAAATATGATGTTAATTTTCATATTAGAGCTTTTAAAAGTTTATGTGAGAAATTAAATGGTTATGTGAAGCATATTATTGTGTCGTTTATCGATGATTATAAAAATGTACGAAAGAATATGCAGGTTTTGAGATTAAAAGAGTTTGATGATGAGGTTTTAAGAGAAATTGGTGAGAATTTTAGTGAGATAGCTTCTAAAAATGGGATGACGGTTCAAACGTGCTTTGAGAAAAATGATTTATCTGATTACGGTTTTATTTCTGACTCTTGTGTTTCTTCGGAGCTTGCTTTTAGGTTAACTGGTAAGAAATTTTCTAAATGGAAGGCGCGTAATTGTGGGTGCGCAGAGATGGTAGATATTGGAGTGTATAATACATGTTTTCATTTTTGCAAATACTGTTATGCGAATTTTGATGAAAAGCAAGTTTTAAAAAATATTAAAAATCATTATGATAATTCTTCTTTGCTGGTTGGTCGTTTGAGCGGAGATGACGAGATTAAAATTAGAAAGAAATAATTTACATTTTATTTACATTTATGTATGAAGTGGTGTAATTTTGTAATAATGTTACTTTTTGGTGTTTGTTGATAGTGGTAATTTTTGACTAGTAATTTTATTTTATGTTAGTAAAGAAATTTTAAAATATAGAAGTTTGTTATTTTAAAGTGATTATTCGCTATTTATGGGGTATCAAATTTGGATGGTTTTTGATATTCTTTTTTTGAGGTGAAGAAGATGGATACTTTAAAGATTGGTAAGTTTATTGCGAGATGCCGAAAAGAGAAGAAAATGACCCAAGAAGATTTGGCAAAAATTTTAGGGGTAACTAATAAAACTATTTCAAGATGGGAAAATGGAAATTATATGCCAGATTTATCTTTATTAAAGCCACTTAGTGAGGTTTTAGGTATTTCACTTAATGAGCTTTTAAGTGGTGAGAAGGATATTAATGTTCAAAAGGCCGATGAGAATATATTTAATATTACTAATTATTCTAGATTGGCAATTGAAAAGGTTTTTAAACATATTTATATTGCTTTAATGTTTCTTGGTTTATTTTTGATTATTTCGGCTTTATTAGTGACAGAACCGGAAAGTAGTTTTGGGGCTATTTATACAACTATTGGTTTATGTATGTTTATAATTGGTTTTAATCATTGTTTGAAAAAGTATAAGGTTATTTGGCAGTGGGTTTTAACTTTTGCGGTTACACTATTTTGTATAGGATGTTTACTATTTTTTGATTATGTAAATGTGGTAGAAAACAGAAGTGTTCCAAGATTTAGATTATCGGTAATTTATACAAGTGATAATATACTTGAGTATAAAACTTTATTTTATAATGTTTTTAGATTAAATATTGATACACCTAACGAATATTATATTGTGGATAAATCCAAAAAGTATAATTTTTCCACAGTACCAAAAAGTCCTTTTAATCTGAATAAAAGTGGAATTGATAATATTATGAAATATAAGAATAAATATATAGGAAATAATAGTAACACGGGAGGTTTGATTAATTCTTTGCCACTTTCTGATTACGGGTATGTATTTGAAATAGATGATACTAATTTGATAATAAATTATGATATGACAAAGTGGTATTATAACGATGATCTTTATGTCGATAAGGCTTTAATATATAATAGTGTTTGTTTCTTTGTTTTAATTGATAATTTGGATAGTATTACTTATAATTTTAGTGGCTCTACTTATTATATTGATAGAGATATGGTGGTTAAAAATTATCCTAATTATTCTAAACTTATAAAAGATAATAAGGTTAATAAAAATAATTTTAATAAGTATGTCTTAGAAAAAATTAATGATGATGAGTTTGTTAAAGATGTTTTTGATAAAATAGGTTAGATTAGGTTAGGTTAGGTTAGTGTAAATTTGACAAATTATTATAATGTTATATAATATACCACATGTTTAAAGGGGGAAATAGTATGATGTTGGATAAAGAAAGAAATAATAAAATCTTTGGTATATTTGAAATTAATTCTAAAAAGAATAAAGAGATAAATGAAATTGTTTCTTTTGCAGCAAATTATTGGGCTGATTTGATGAGCTTAGAAAAAGATAGACAAATTGGTTTTGAAATGGGCAAAGGTTATATTGATTTAACAGCTAAGGAATTAGAAAAGTTTAAGAAATCTTTTATTAATTATGTATTAAAAAATTTTCCAGCAAATGGAAGTATTATGCTTTGGACTTCTGATGGGGCAAATTTTGAGGATGTTGGTACTGATGCTTATTTACCTTTGATTATGAAGAGTTGTAATTTACCACTTACTTGTTTACCTAGTGATATGTGTATGTGGATTTCGGAGAATAAAATAGTTGTAGAAGATAATTTTAAGCAGGAAGTTATTTATGATACAGAAAGGAAAATAAAAAATGGATATTAAATTTTATCCATTTTTTTAGTATTTATTTGGGTCAACCATGATTTTTACGGCGTCATCGGTACCACTTGTTAATCTTTCATAGGCTTTTTGGGTATCAGTTAATGGGACGATATCATCGACAAATTTTTTGACGTCGATTTTTTTATTGGCCATTAAGCTTATGCAATTTTTGAATTCATCTTTTGTATAGCCTATGGCACCTTTGAGTGTTAGTTCTTTCATGACAGCTATAACGGAGGCGAATTCTATTGGTTTAGGGGATACGCCAACTAAGACAATAGTACCGCCTGGTTTAACAGTCATTAATTCGCTTTGGACAGCTTTGGTGTTTCCAGAACAGTCAATTACTATGTCAAAGCCTCCTGGAGCTTTGGCTAGAATATTTTTTAAAAAGTTTTCGTCTTTGGCATTATACCAAGTATCGGCTACATTTAGTTTGACTGATTTTTTTCCTCTTGCTTCATTTGTTTCACTAATGGCAACGAATTCGGCGCCTTCTAGTTTGGCAAACATGGCAGAAACTAAGCCAATTATGCCGCCTCCAACAACTAATACTTTATCACCAACTCTAATATCGGCTAAGTGGATAGCATGTAGGCCAACGGCTGTTGGTTCGACCATTGCGCCTTCTTCATCGCTAATATTGTCTGGTAATTTTATGACCATGTCAGGTCTAACGGCTATTTCTTTTGTTAGACCGCCAGGATTGTCTAAAGATAGTCCAATGGCGTTTGTCCAAGTTTCTGGGCAGTATTGTGGATTTCCGGTTTCACAAGCTTCGCAGTGGCCACATGGAGAAATAGGTAAGGCAGTTACTCTATCACCAATTTTTAAATCGGTTCTATTACCAGTATTTACAACTTTACCTGTAAATTCATGTCCCATAACTAGACCTTTTGGAGTTCCGGCATTCCAATTATGAATATCAGATCCACATATTCCAGTTTTAATAATTTCAATAATGACTTTGTTATTATCAGGGATTGGCTGTTTTATATCACTAATTTTGAATTTTTTTACATCTTCTAATATTGCTGCTTTCATATTTTTACCTCCATTTTTATTATAGTCTTATTTTTTCGAAAAATAAATAAAGTTTTTGGCTATTTGACTTTTGGTATACTAAAACAGTATGCCTTTTAAGACATACTGTTTGTATAATTACAATATTCTAGTGATTGATACAGAACCTGAATATAAATCATTTGGTACTAATTTGATATCAATATCGGATGTATTAATAAAACGATAACTAGCACCTGGTAAGGCAGCAAATATAGCGTTTCCGCTTACAGTTCCAGTATCACAGCAGGTTAATTTGTTGTGAGTAGAAGAGTGGGCAATTAATACATCGTTTGGCCAATATTGATGGAATTCAATTCCTATTGTTTTAGGTTCACAGTTGGATGTTTTATTGTCATTATGTCTAACATTAATCCACCAATGAACAATGTAAATACCTTCTTCTGGAATTGAGAAATCACCAGTATTTGGGTCATAAGTTATTTTATTTGAAATATTTGTTGTTTGGAATTTTACAGGGTTGTTTACTGGGACTGCTGAATCTGTTTCATCGTGAACCATTGCATAACTGTTGAAGTTTTCGGCTGGTGTTCCGGCTGGACCAGTGGCTCCGGTAGCACCAGTCGCACCTGTTGCACCTGTTGGTCCTTGAGGACCTGTTGGACCAGTAGGCCCTTGCATACCAGTAGCACCAGTCACACCCGTTGCACCTGTTGCGCCAGTAGCACCTGTTGGCCCTTGAGGACCCGTTGGACCAGTAGGCCCTTGCATACCAGTAGCACCTGTTGCTCCGGTAGCACCTGTTGCACCCGTTGCCCCTCTTGGTCCAGTTGGACCTGTCGGACCTGTTGGTCCTTGTTCACCTTGTTTGCAAATACAATCTAAAACTCGGCATAAGCATTCGTCTTTGTTTTCATTATTAATATTTTGATT
>CALVVS010000034.1 GCA_944363925.1 uncultured Bacilli bacterium
CCTAAGGCTGCTATGAAGTAGAAACAGCTTACCGTGAGGTAAGCCAATGTCAAAATTTATTTTGGCATTTTGTTCTACCAAAATAAAAGCCTATATTCCATCAAAAAAGTAAGTAATTTTAACTACTTACCATAAAATTCAAAATATCCTTCTCACTCTCATTAAATAAAATAATTCGCCCTTTAATATTTTTAAACTTAATATTTTCGTGATGTAAAATAGTCGTATAATCGCCATGAATAATTGGATAATAATTTCCTAAACGTTTTAAATACTTCCCATCACGGCGAAACTTCTTTAAAACCATTAAATCAACCTTCCCATAAATAATTGCCTCCGCATGCTTGGAATATTTTAAAACCTCATAAATATCCTTAACCTCAGGTGAAATAGTCGCAATTTTAACCCCTAAACTGTATAAAAAATTAATCGTCTCACTATTTGTAATATTAAGCGGGTAGTCCGCAATCACCTCATTATTTGAAGCATATTTGTAAATACCCCCAAGCTCACTAATTAATAACTTCTCACCTTTAAACGAAGGAAAATCATGCATAATGCGCGGCATTTTATAATAAACATCATAAGCCTTATACTTTGTATATAAATCATAATCTTCCGTGTAAATTCGCATTTTTCCTAAAAATAATCTTAATTGCTTCTCATTTCGAACCAAAACGCTATATCCATCAGTATGACCATTAAAAACCTTTTTCTTATAAGTAAAAGAAACCTTTCTATTAACCGCACACCTTAAATCAATTAATCGCTCGCACACCTTCCGCCTTAAATCATTTAAAAACCGCATCGGAATAAACGCCTTATCAAGCTTAACTTCACATTTACCTAAATAAAATGGCGTTCCGCCTAACTTGTTAAGCTTTTCTAAAACCTCATCCTTGCTAGTAACTTTATTATTCGCTAAATCAAGCAAAATAGACCTCTCTGAAACTTCATGAACCCCATCAGAAGCCCATAACGTCAAATAATCAGAAGCTAAAGCCTTTAACGAAAAATCAATCTTAACCTTTCTAATAGGCATTTTTCTGTTCATTAAAGCTTTATCTATCGTCTTATTGACACTATCCTTACTTAAAAGACCAACCTTATTATCTAAAATCGCCACCTTACCCTTAGATATATGACTCACAAGTAAACCCTTTTCATCATAAAGTAAATTAACAATCATCCCTTTATTAGCTTCATTAAACCTAATACCATCTTCCTGGTTTAAATCATCACTAAGCTTAATATAAATCTTTCTATCATTAACTTTAATCACCTTGCCAAGTGGATAACCCAAATGATTTGGTGTTTTAATATTATAAATATCATCGTCAAATAAATATCCAGAAGTAAACTTGCGGTTAAATAATTTATATAAATTAATCATCTCCGCTTCGCTTACTTTAGGCTCTAACCCTAAATAATAATCGTCGATAAGCCTTCTGTAAACTCTTGTAACATAACCTACATATTCTGGACTTTTCATCCTGCCTTCAATCTTTAAACTATCAACCCCCGCATCTAAAATATCTTTAATATCATTAACCGTACATAACTCTTTAGTACTTAATAAATAATCACCATCAGTTTTAATCTTATCCGTACCATATAATTCATAAGGAAGCCGGCAACTACCCACGCAGCTCCCTCTATTGCCACTGCGACCACCATTTAAAGCACTAAAAAGACACTGTCCACTGTAAGAAACACATAAAGCCCCATGAATAAAAATTTCTTTTTCAATTGGACACTTCAAAGCCTTAATTTCAGCTAAACTCATCTCCCTAGCCAAAACAGCTCGTTTAACCCCTAAATTCTCTAAAAAATATAAACTTAAATCATTGTGTGAGTTTATCTGCGTCGATGCATGAACCTCCAAATCAGGAATTAACCTTCTAACCAAACTAATCATCCCAAGATCCTGCATAATCACCGCATCAACCCCAGACTCATATAAAAACTTCATATAATCTAAAAAACTTTGGATCTCATTTTCAAAAATAACCGTATTCGCCGTCACATATAATTTAACCTTATATAAATGACAATACTTTACAGCCTCTATAATCTCTTCATTAGAAAAATTGTCCGCATAAGCCCGCGCTCCAAACATCTTGCCCCCAATATAAACTGCATCAGCTCCATTATTAATAGCTACAACCAAAGTTTCCATATTTCCAGCTGGCGATAAAAGTTCTACCTTTTTCATAAACGCACCCCCAAAATTTCTATAAGTATTATACCACTGGTTGGTTGACTTCGCACTTTATTTACATTATAATTTAAGTAAAGTAGGTGAGAACATGAAAAATAAAGCATTCACATTAGTTGAATTAATTGCCGTTGTTGCCATATTAGGCCTTATAGCCCTAGTAGTCTATCCCGCTGTCGGATCCGTAATTAAAAACGCTAGAGAAGAAACTTATAAAGACCAAGTAAATGTCATTGTAAACGCTGCCAAAGAGTGGAGTGTCAAAAACGCCACTAAACTAAGCGATGATGGAACTATCTATCCACTTTCAGTAAAAACCCTCATCGATGAAGGCTATATCACTAATGATGAAGTCAAAGATCCTCGTGATAGCAGTAAAAACCTAGAAGGCAATGTCGAAATAAAATATAATAGTGAAACCAAAAGCTATGAATATAATTATAACGATGAACCAAATCAAACCGAAGATATCACCATGAACCTCTCCGAAGCCATCCTCCAAAACTCTAAAAAAAAAGTCTCTTAAAAATAAATGATGGCATTTATAAAGGAAATAACCCCGATAACTATTTAAAAATAAATAATCAAATATGGCGTATCATTTCTCATAATAAAGACGGCTCTTTAAAAATAATTAGTAACAATAAAATGGCTTCAGCATGGGATGAAAACGGTCAAAATAATTTCCTATCATCCACTATAAACACCTATTTAAACACCGAATTAAAAACTAGCTTAAATAATCTAGAAATCAAAAAAACATCCTTTTGCCTAAAATATAATAACCAAACTTGCCAAAAAAGTGTAGATATGAAATTCGGCCTTTTAACCATTAAAGATTACCTAAACGCATCAAATAATCTAAACTGTAAAACAGGCCTAGAAACAGCTTGTAAAGAAGGTAACTATCTTTCAAACTTTTCCATAGAAAATGGCCCAGAATATACCATAAATACTTATAATAATAACATCTACATCATCAAAGATGGCCTCCTAAGTACTACTAATCCAAAAGAAAAATTAAATATAAGACCTGTCATAACCCTAAATAGTAATGAAAAAATAATTGGAGGTAGTGGTACTGAAGATAATCCATACATTATTAATGTAGTTTGAAAATAAAAATAAAATATAGTATAATATTTGAGGTGATAAAAGTGAAAAAATTTATAAAAGAACATAAAAAACAATGTCTAATTGGAGGCGCAATCTTTCTAGTAATTTTCTTAATCATTATCATTTGGCTTTTTGTTATTCCACTATTTAGTAATAATAAATATGGTGACCGTCTAGAAGGTATTGATAAACATAAAATATCATCAAGTACCATCGACGATATTAAAAACACCATAAAAGAAAATAAACAAGTTAACGAAGTAACTTATCACAGTGAAGGACGCATCTTAAATTTCATAATTAATGTAAGTGCGGATATGAAAAAAGAAGATGCTAAAGCCTTAGACGATATAATATTAGATAAAATATCTAAAGAAAATCAAAGTTACTATGATATCCAAATATTAATTGATACTGATGAAGAAAACCAAAACTATCCAATCGCCGGCTATAAAAATAAAGCCCAAGAAGATTTTGTATATGGAAATGAGGCTGAAAGCAGTGAATAAAAAAATCGGAATAATTGTCCTTGTGGTTGCCTTAATTTTAGGTTCTATCGGCGTAGTCCGTTTTTTTACTAAAGAGGACCAAAACACCACTTTAACCGTAATCGAAAAAAAATGGATCGAGGATAATAAAAATAACGTCATTGACTTTGCTACCCTAAATAACACTCCAATTATCAGCGACAATGGTAGCGGTATCTTCTTTGATTTTATAAATGACCTTCAAAATGATACCGAATTAGAATTTAATAAAGTATCATATGAAGAAGAAAGCGAAATAAGCGCTAAATACTCGCTTATAAAAAAAGATACCTTAGATAAAAACGATCTCTTGCTGTACCAAGATAACTATGTTTTAATCACCAGTGATAACGTTCATTATACTGACATCAGTGAAATTCAAAACCTAAAAATAGGAACTCTAAAAAACACTTCAAAAGTCATAAGTGAATACTTAACAGGTTCTTTAAACTTAACCTATACCGAATATAATACAGCTCAAGAACTCCAAACAGCTTTGCAAAGTAAACTTGTAAACGCTATCGCTCTTCCTAAATTAAATTACCTAGAAACAATCTTAAGCGAAGAAAACATGCACATCGCCTATAATATCAGTGAATATAAAATAAACTATATAATCAAATTAGGGGATAACGATAGGTTAAATAAAATTATCACTAAATACCTAAACAAATGGCAAAAAGATAATTTCCAAGAATCATTTAATAATGCCCTTGCTACAAATTACTTCACCTTTAAAGAAATCTCTGAAAAAAATCAAACAGATCTTCGAAGTAAAAGATATACAGTTGGCTTCGTAGCTAATGCCCCATATGACATCACCGTTGGTGGTACCCTAAAAGGATTTAACCATTACATCATCGATAATTTTGCTGATATTGCTGGCCTTGAAATTGATTATAAACAGTACTCATCCGTTGAAAACATGTTAAAAGACTTCGAAGAAAATAAAATTGATATCGTCTTTAATAACTTCGCAAATAAACTTCCAAACACCTATCAAACAATTCCTATATATGATAGTATGGTAGCCATTATTACCGATAATGATACTGACCTAGTTGTCAATAATGTAACATCTTTAAAAGATGCCGAAGTTTTAACTGTCAAAAATAGTAAAATAGCTAAATATCTAAAAGATAATAACATTAAAACTAAAGAATACGACAATATCAAAGACTTAATAAATAACATAAATTCAACCAGTATAGCCGCTATCGATGAATACACTTACGATTACTATGTTAGATTAGACCTTAAAAACTTTAAAAACCTTCACACCATTGACATAAATAATAACTATGGCTATACAATCAAAAAAAATAAAAACCTAAACGAATTTTTTGACTTCTATCTATCATTTATAAATGTTAAAGAAATAATTAATGAAAGTTATAAAGATTTACTTTTGTCAAATAATAATAATAAAAATCTCCAAATAATTTTAAGTTCTATTGCCATTGTTTTACTAGCTGTAGCTGGCATCATTACGAAAATAATCTTATCTAAAAAGAAAGATATTAATAGTAAACTATCTAAAACTGATAAATTGCGTTATGTCGATAGCCTTACATCACTAAAAAATCGTAATTATCTAAACGATAATATCGAAAAATGGGATAATAGTGAAGCTTATCCTCAGTCAATCATCATAATCGACTTAAACAACATCGCTTACATCAATGATAACTTTGGCCATACCGAAGGTGATAAAGTCATCGTCGAAGCCGCCAGCATTCTCATAAATCATCAGCTAAGCAATAGTGAAATTCTAAGAACCAATGGTAATGAATTCCTAATATTTATAATTGGACATGACGAAAAAGACATCGTCACTTATATTCGAAAACTAAATAAAGAATTCAAAGAATTGTCACATGGCTTTGGAGCTGCTACCGGATATAGTATGATTAATGACGAAATAAAAACCATTGACGACGCCATTAATGAAGCTACTTTAGATATGCGAAACAATAAAGAAGAAGTTAAAAATTAATAAGAAAGGGACGAGAAGTATGCTAAAATCCTATCTCAAAAGAATATTAAACTTAATTACTAGACCCGAAATGAAAATCTTGCCAGGTCAGTTAGCTTTCTTTCTCGTCCTAGCCATTTTCCCACTTTTAACTTTATATGGCTATATTGGCTCTAAAATTTTATTTTTTGTCCCACCCATGTATGACTTCATTGAAAACCTTATTCCTTCAAGTATCCTTCAAGTAATGTTAATCTTTATTGAAGATACCCATATAACAGGAAATGTCCTTTTCTTCATGATAGTTGGTTTTATCCTAGTTTCTAACGGTACATATTCCATTATAATAACCTCAAATGAACTTTATAACATCAAAAATAACGACTATATCAAAGATAGAGTTAAAGCCTTATTCATGATAATTTTATTAATGTTCCTTTTCGTCTTTATCTTTGTCGTCTTAGCCTATGGAAACATCATCGTCGAAGAACTTATGAAATTTGAATTCTTTAAAAACGTTAGTAAACATATTTATTTTATCTTTGTCCTTTTAAAATGGCCAGTAGCCTTCGTTCTCATCTTTTGGATTTTAAAAATCATCTATACCATCTCACCAGATAAAAAAATACCTAGTAAATACATGAATAATGGAGCTTTATTCACCACCATTTGCTGGTTAATCACCACATCTGTTTATTCATACTATGTCTCTAACGTTGCCAACTATACCTTATTTTATGGTAGTATCTCTGGTATTATCGTTATGATGATTTGGATATATATCCTTTCATACATCTTTGTTATGGGCATTGCCATTAATACTGATGAATATAATGCCATCAAAAAAACGCATAAAAAAGAAAAAGAAACCAATAATAATTAATGGGCATATATTCATTACCGGTATATGCTTACCCCCAGACTACTAGTACTAAAAAAGATTAATCTAATCTTATAAGTATTAAAGGTAATAGTCTCCAAGTGGCTTTTTAAGTCACTTTTTCGTATGCCGGTACATATCAAAAATATACTACTTTTTTTTATCAACAAAACGTGCTATAATGTTAGAAGTAATTGAGGTGGAATATGAAAGATTTTTTAGGAAAATTAATCGATGTTTTAAAAAAATCTAAAAAAAGCGTCATCTATTTTTTAAAAAACAATGTATTATTCAGTACTTTTATTATCACATCCTTAATTAATGGTTGTTTGATTCGTTTTTTTACTGTAAAAAATTACTCCGCAATCTCACCAGTCTTAGCTGATTTAGCCTTCGTCCTATTCGTTGGTGCCTTTGCGTATTTCTTTAAACCCAAAAATAGATTTAAGTACTTTATAACTTGGTCAGTTATCTTGACCCTTGTTTGTTTAATTAATTCAATTTATTATACAAACTATGTATCATTTACATCTTTTTCACTATTAGCCACATCACTTCAATTAGGTGGTGTCACCGGTGCCTTAAAAACCATCATGGAACTCAAAGACTTCTGCTATATATGGGCTCCATTAACCTTAATATTCGTCCATCGTAAACTCTTAAAACAAGGTTATTATAGTAAAATAAAAACCAAAACTAAAGCCAAAGTCAGTGTTTTAAAAGCTTTAGTTGCAGCAGCAATCGTCTTAGGCTTCTTTGTCTCAGGCTTAACAGGAACCGATATAAGCAGACTATATAAACAGTGGAATAGAGAATATGTTGTCATGAAATTTGGTATATACGTCTATCAAGGCAATGACCTGTTTGCTAGCCTAAAACCACAAATAAGCCCTTTATTTGGTTACGACCAAGCTGCTAAAGAATTCCGTGAATACTATAAAGAAAACACTAGAGAAGATAAAACCAATGAATATACGGATATTTTCAAAGATAAAAACGTCATCGTAATCCATGCCGAAAGTATTCAAAACTATCTTCTAGATACCGAAATAAATGGTAAAGCCATTACTCCAAATCTAAAACGTTTATCCGAAGAAGGTATGTATTTCTCAAACTTCTACTCTCAAGAAAGCGTTGGAACAAGTAGTGATACCGAATTTACCTATAGTACCTCACTTCTTCCAGCTAGTAGTGGTACCGTCTTTGTCAGTTACTGGGATAGAGAATATCCATCAATTCAAAAATTTTTAAAAGACGAAGATTACTATGTCTTCAGTATGCATGCTAATAAAGGAAACATGTGGAATAGAGAAGTCATGCATAAACAATTAGGTTATGACCGTTTCTATTACTATGATAAAGACTATGAAATAGATGAAACCATCGGTTTAGGTCTTTCTGATAAATCATTCTTCAAACAGTCAGTTCAAAAAATCAAAAACATCTCTGAAAAACATGATAAATACTATGGTACCTTAATCATGCTTACCAACCATACACCATTTGAAGGCGTAGAAGACACCACTGACCTTGATCTAAACTACCATTATACTAAAACCGATGCACTAACTGGCCAGCAAACCCCAATCACCAATAAATATCTAGAAAATACAACCTTAGGTAAATACTTTACAACTGCTCATTATGCCGATGAAGCCATTGGTCAATTAGTTGATGAATTAGATAAAGAAGGTCTTTTAGAAGATACAATTTTAGTTATATATGGTGACCACGATGCTAAAATCAAAAGGTCAGAATACGACTATTACTATAACTATAATCCTGAGACAGACTCCAAAAGAGACAAAGATGACCCTGAATATAAAGAATTTACCAAATATGATTATGAATTAAATCGTAAAGTACCACTAATCATCTGGACTAAAGATAAAACTTTAAGAAAAAAAATAAATAAAGAAATAACCAATGTCGCCGGTATGTATGACGTTTTACCAACCTTAGGTAATATGCTAGGCATTTACGATAAATATGCCTTAGGTCATGATGTTTTTAGTACCACTGACCACTATGTAACTTTCCCTAATGGAAACTGGATAACCGATAAAATGTATTATGATAGTCAAAATGGCGAAGCCATCATCTTCGATGAAGAATCAGTCATAGATAAAAACTATATATCTAAATATACCAAAAAAGCCGAAGAAGAAATCGCTATTTCTAACGACATAATTGTCCATGATTTAATTAAAAAGACCAAAGAGTCAGATGAAGTAATAAAAGGAGGCCGAAAATGAAAAAGAAACGTAGATTAAATATTAAAAGAATTCTCATCGTTGTCATTTTATTCGCATTAATTATTGTTGGAGCTGTTTTAGCTATTCAAAAACTAACCCATAAAGAAGAAAAAGTAACCGAAGTAAAAGAAGTTGCTGCCATTGAAGCTTATGGATATACCCTAAAAGAAAATGCTACAGCTTATTATAAGAAACTTTTTAAACAATTAGAAAAAACCTTAAACGAAAAAGAAATCGATGAAGAAAAATACGCTGAGTTAGTCGCTCAGATGTTTGTTGCTGACTTCTTCAACCTAGAAAATAAAATAAGTAAAAACGATGTTGGCGGTAAACAATTTGTCTATCTAAATTATCAAAACGACTTTGAAAAATTCGCAATGGATTCCATGTATAAATCCGTTGAAAGCGATGTTTATGGCGAACGTAACCAACAGTTGCCTGAAGTATCAAACGTAACCGTAACTAAAGTCAAACAAGCAAGCTATAAATATGGTGAAAACACCGACGAAAACGCCTATATTTATAACTTTGAAATCGAATATAAAAAAGACTTAGGATATCAAACAAAAGGTAGTTTAACCTTAATTCATAATGATAAAAAAATTGAAGTCGCATCTATGAGCGAAGAAAGTGCAAAGTAAACCTTTCTTTTGCATACCTCAAAGCAATATGATATAATCTTAAGTAGGGTGAGAATTATGAAAAAAAAGTATTTTATCGCAGTCTTTCTAATTGCTATAATCTGTATTTTATCTATTGGTTATGCCGTCTTTAAATCAGAGCTAACAATCACTAGTAGTGCAAATATCACCAGTAATTGGGATATTGAAATTACTAGTATCAATGTTAAAAGTATCTCTGGTCACGCCACTAAAGCTATTGAACCAGTTATCTCTGGAACCACCGCCACCTTTAAAACCAACTTAGAAAGTCCCGGTGATAGTATGACTTATGAAGTAACCGTCACCAATAATGGTAACGTCGACGCCAAAGTAGATAAAATTGAAACCACAGATTCTTTAAATCCGGCCATAACATTTACTACAAATGGTATTAATCAAAATGATTTACTAGAAGCAGGACAGTCTGCTAGCTTTGAAGTCACCACTGCATATAGTGATGGTATAAACACCCAACCAGATGATATTGCAGCTACTTTTTCATTAAAACTAACCTATATTCAAAATACATAATGAGGAAAAAATGGAAAAAGATGAAAGATATTACACTGATTTAGAAGCTTACTTAAGTGAAGAACTAGAAAAAGCTAAAACACTTATTAAATTTCTAATAGAAATTAATCAAATAAATGATAGAGAAATGTATTTAATAGAAGAATTACTTAAATATAAAGCCCTTGTTAGCTGGCTCAAACAACACGAATTTTATGAATATGATGTCGACTACGACTGGGACGAAAACCCGGTAGACGATTGGATTCCTGTCAACTTAGATATCTATGTCGATAACTTTTTAAAATGCTATGACTATGATAACCCTAAAACCAATGTAAAAAAATATTCTTTGTTAAAACCATAAAATCACAAAAAATGTGATTTTTTTCTTATTTAATGAATATATTAATATAGGTGATTACATGGAAACCAAAGAAAAATTTAAAGACTTCGTTAAAACAAACCCCATTTTATTAAAATATGTCAAAGAAGGCAAAATGACATGGCAAAAATTTTACGAAATATATGATCTTTATGGTGAAGATAAAACCGCTTGGCAAGATTACTTAAAAACCGAAACGCCTTCTCCTAAAACTAACTTTGAACTATCAAATTTCTTAAAAGGCTTAGATTTAGATGGTATTCAAAATGGTGTAAATAGTCTTCAAAGAGTTCTTAGTCTTCTGCAAGATATGTCTACAAATAAACCAAACACAAATCCAACCAATTATAAACCAAGACCAATTTATAAACATTTTGAGGATTAATGACCTTAGACTTGCAATTTAAAATAAAAGAAAATGAATACTATCTTAGATATCTTCGCCAAAATTCTTATTGGTATAAAATCTTAAATAGAAACCCTTATAAATTCAGGGATTTTGAAGAAGAAGTTAAACAAACCTATCATCTATCTAAAATGGATAGATTAGAAAAAGCCATAAGTACCTTTGAAATGTTAGAAAAAATCTTGGGAACCCTCAAATAATGTGCTAAAATATAAATGGTGATTAATTATGCGTATTATAAGCGGTAAATATAAAGGAAAAAAACTAAATGGTTTTACCATCGAAGGTACAAGACCTACTATGGATAGAGTTAAAGAATCTCTCTTTGCCATGATTCAAACAAACTTAAATGAAGCCATAGTCTTAGATTTGTTTGCCGGTAGTGGCGCACTAGGTCTTGAAGCAATTAGTAATGGCGCTAAAAAATGTTATTTAATCGATAATAATGAAGAAGCCATCAAAACCATTAAAGCCAATAGTACTAACATAAAAGAAGATCTAAATATCATCCATACCGACTATAAAAAATTTTTAAAACAAATAGATCAAAAATTCGATATCATCTTTTTAGATCCTCCTTACCAGAGTAACCAATTAAATAAAGCTTTAAAAATAATTGAAGAAAGAGATCTTTTAAAAGAAAAAGGAATTATCGTTTGTGAGTATGAAAAAATACCCCCAATAACTAACTTAAAATTACTAAAAGAAAAAAATTATGGACCGAAAACAATAAAAATTTACGGAAAATAATTTTTTTTTGAAATAAAAAAAGGAAATTCATCTTCCACGTCGTATGTTAATATATGAGGGAGGTGAAAACATCAAAAAATATCCTTACGTCAAACAAAGAGGACTTAAAGAGTGTGGACCTGCTTGCGTCCAAATGATATTAAAATATTATCATGGCTATTTAAGCATAGATAAACTAAGTGAAATGATGTATACAAATCAAAATGGAACTACCGCTTACCATATAAACGAAACCCTAAAAAACTTAGGTTTTAATAGTAATGGCTTTAAAAATAGCAGGCTTTCTGATTTAAAATTACCTTGTATAGCTCATGTAATTATAAAGCACTCCTACAAACATTATATTGTCATATACAAGATAAATCAAAAAAAGAAAACTATTTTAATTGCCGACCCAGCTACATCTTTAAAACATATAACTTTTGATGAGTTTAAACAAATATGGACCGGTATTACAATTCAAATGTATCCAGTAAAACCTATAACATATGAAAAACAGCCCAAAATATTAAGCTTTCTCTGGTATTATATTAAAAAAAACTGGAAACTAGTTTTGCTTGTCAATATCATTTCTTTGTTTGCTACACTAGCCGCACTTTTATCCTCACTCTTTTTGCCCATAATAATTAATTGTGATAAAAAAGTAGTATCAGACATTTTTTTAACATTTTTCTTTATCTTCTTAATTAAAGACCTTCTAAATTTCATAAAAAATAAACTACTCCTAAACTTAAATCTGAAATTAGATAAACAGTTAACTCTGGATATTTTTTGGAAAATAATAAACCTTCCTTATCGTTATTACCGCCGTAAAACAACTGGTGAGGTTATGAGCTATTTTAATGACCTTTATATAATTAAAAATGCTATTACCCATTTATCAAAGACTATACTAATAGACCTTCCTATGCTTATATTTGTAATTGTTATCATCTATCATATAAATTATCAAATAATAATCTTTACCTTTCTTCTGGTTGGCATATACTACTATATCCATAAAGCTTTAAGCACTTTTAAATTAGATGAAATAACAAGACAAAAATATCAGGTTAACTCCTATGTTGCTGAATCTATTAGTGCCTTTGAAACCATCCAAAACTTAAATGTAAAATCAAAGATAAATAAAAATTTTGTAAGTACCTATCAAAATCTTAATAAAAAAATAAAAAATATATATTTTAGACATGAAAACCTCTTTCTTATTCAAAATATTCTTGAAAATTTGATACTTTTATTCATTATTTGGTTATTGGTTCAAAATGATATTAGTGTGCTTATTACGGTTTATCTTTTACTTTCTATTTTTCTAAATATTCTTAAAAATTTCTTTGATTTTAGCTATAACTTAGATGAACTCAAATATGCTATTTCAAACATTATTCAGCTAGATTATTCTAAAGCAGAATTGATCAAACTTAATTCCAATAATATCATAATTAAAAACTTAAGCTTTTCTTATGATAAACTAACGATGACCTTAAAAAACATCAATTGCATAATTAAAGATCAAAGTAAAGTTTTGGTTACTGGTAGTAGTGGTAGTGGTAAAAGCACATTATTCAAAATTATCAAAGGTTATTATTCTGACTATGAAGGTAGTATCATCATTGGTGATAAAAACATTAAAAATAAAAACTTTGAAGATATAATCTATGTTTCCTCAAAAGAATTTCTTTTTACAGGTTCTTTAATAGAAAACTTAAAATTAAAATCATTTAATCAAAATAGCATTAATATTTGTGAAATAAAATCTTTATGTCAAAATAATTTTTATCAGCTAATCGAAGAAAATGGTTTTAACTTATCCAGTGGTCAAAAACAAAGAATTGCCTTAGCTCGTGCCCTTTGTGATTTTCAAATCTTAATTCTCGATGAAGCCTTAAGTCAAGTAAGCGTTGATATGGAAAGGAGAATCTTAAAAAAACTTTTTAAAACATACTCAAATAAAACAATTATTTATATATCTCATAGATTAGATAACTTAGACTTATTTGACCATTTCATCAAAATAAAAGATGGCCAAATCATTTTAAATACTAGGCGTAATAACTAGAAAGGAGTATATGTATTTAACTGAAAAAGAACTAAAGCAAGTAACTGGCGGAGAGTATGGCATATGGGCTGCCATTGGTGGAGTAGTCGCCTTTCTAATTGGTCTTTTTGATGGTTTTTTAAATCCGACCAAATGCGGCTGACAGATAATCAATTAAAATCCATCAGTGGTGGAAGCCTTACTGCAACATTTCTAAATGCTATTGTCAAAGGCTTTAATCTTATAATTGAATTAGGTAAAAGTCTTGGCTCAAGCATTAGACGTGTCATCTCCGGTAAATCTTGCGAAATATAGTAAGCGAAAGCTTACTTTTTTGTTATTTTCTTCTTATTTTACCTTGAAAACCATTGATACCCGTGTTATAATATCTTTAGCCAAGAAGGGAGGGATTTTTATGACAAAAGTAGTTGTTAGAAATGGTAATGTTGATGGTGCACTTAGAAACCTAAAAGCTGCCAATAGTAAAGATGGCTCCCTAGCACAATTAAGAGAAAAACAAGACGGCTATTTAAAACCAGGAGTTAGAAGAAGAAATGCTAAAAAAGAAGGCATTAAAAATGCCCGTCGTCGTTTCCGTCGTGAAAACCGTGATTATTAAAGGCCATTTAATGGTCTTTTTCTAAAAGGAGGAGAAATATGCGTAATCAAATATTAGAAGATTTAAAAACAGCTATGAAAAATCAAGATAAAGAAAGACTTTCCGTAATTAGGATGGTTAAAGGCTCTATTCAAATGGCTGAATTAAATAAAAAACATGAACTTTCTGATGAAGAAGTTATTGATGTAATTACTAAAGAAATTAAATCTAGAAAAGATTCTATTTCTGAATTTGAGAAAGGTGATAGAGAAGACCTTATAGAAAAAACTCAATCTGAAATAGATATTTTAAAAGAATATTTACCAAAACAATTAACTGAAACAGAAATTAATCAAATTATTGATAAAGTATTTGATGAAGTAAAACCAGAATCATCAAAAGATATGGGCAAAATTATGAAAGTGTTAACTCCTCAGGTTAAAGGAAAAGCTGATATGGGGTTAATAAGTAAAATCGTTAAAGAAAAAATAGAAAAGAAGTAGACTAAAAAGCCTGCTTCTTTTAATGTTATGGTCCGGTAGGTCCCGTTGGTCCCGTAGGTCCGGTAGGTCCCGTAGGTCCAGTCGCACCTGTAGCTCCACTAGGTCCAGTAGGTCCCGTTGCACCCGTAGCTCCGCTAGGTCCAGTAGGTCCAGTTGCACCCGTAGCTCCGCTAGGTCCAGTAGGTCCAGTCGCACCTGTAGCTCCACTAGGCCCAGTAGGTCCAGTCGCACCCGTAGCTCCACTAGGTCCAGTAGGTCCAGTAGGTCCAGTTGCACCCGTAGCTCCGCTAGGTCCAGTAGGTCCCGTTGTACCCATAGCTCCACTAGGTCCCGTAGGTCCCGTTGCACTCGTAGC
>CALVVS010000035.1 GCA_944363925.1 uncultured Bacilli bacterium
TATTTTGTCCTCATAACTTAATTTACTCATATAAAAACCTCGTTTCTTTTGTCCAAGAAACGGGGTTCATATCATTTTCGATAGATAATTACTTGTTTTTTTTGAAGAGTTTTTATTATTTAACAACAATATTTACTAGTTTTCCTGGAATAGCTATTATTTTAACAATGGATTTTCCATCGATAAATTTTTGAACATTATTGTTTTCTTTAGCTATTTTTTCCATTTCTTCTTTAGAAGTGTTGATACCTACTATTTCTTTTCCTCTTACTTTACCATTTACTTGAAAGACTAGTTCATAGCTATCATCTTTAGTTTTATTATCATCATACACTGGCCATGATGATTCACATAATGGACTACCTAGTTTATAATTTTTATTTATTTCTTCGGTAATATGTGGCGCAAATGGATTTAATAGATGAAGTAAGATTCTTAGGTCTTCTTTAGTTATACTTTCTTGGTCTTCATACTCATTTAGTAATATCATAAGTGCAGATATAGCCGTATTAAATTTCATTGATTTAATATCGTTAGTTACTTTTTTGATGGTTTTATGGACTATTGCTTCTTTAGTATAGCCTTGTTTATCGTTTAGTTTTTCACCGATTTTCCAAACTCTATCTAAAAATCTTTTACATCCTTTTAAACTATTATCGTTCCAGGCGGCATCTTTTTCATAGTCGCCAATGAACATTTCATAAAGTCTAAGGGCATCGGCGCCATACTCTTTGACCATATCATGTGGGTTGATAACATTACCTTTTGATTTACTCATTTTTTCACCATCTGGACCTAAAATCATACCATGTGATGTTCTAATGTTAATGGGTTCTTTATTTGGTACTAGTCCAATATTATAGAGAAATTGATTCCAAAATCTGGCATATAATAAGTGACGAGCAGTGTGTTCCATACCACCATCATACCAATCTACTTTACCCCAATAATTTAGCGCGTCTTTGGAAACGAATTCTTTATCATTATGAGGGTCCATATATCTTAAGAAGTACCAAGATGAACCAGCCCAGTTGGGCATGGTATCGGTTTCTCTTTTAGCTTTACCACCACATTTTGGACAAGTGGTATTAACCCAATCTTCGATATTGGCAAGTGGACTTTCGCCATCTTCAGTTGGTTCATAGTTAGCAACATCTGGGAGCAAGACTGGAAGGTCTTTTTCAGGAACTGGCTGCCAACCACATTTTTCACAGTATACTAATGGAATTGGTTCACCCCAAAATCTTTGTCTTGAGAAAATCCAATCTTGAAGGCGATAATTGGTTTTTTTATTGCCAATCTTTCTTTTGGCTATTTCTTCTAGCATTTTGTTTATGGCTTCTTTTTTATTATTTAAGCCATTTAACAATTCAGAATTAATATATTTTCCTTCGTCGGTATACGGCAAGCTATTACCTTCAATTACAGGAATAATTGGAATATTAAATTTTGTGGCAAAGGCATAGTCTCTATCGTCATGGGCCGGTACAGCCATTATAGCACCGGTTCCATAACTCATCATAACATAGTCTGATATCCATATTTGAACCTTTTTATTGGTAAATGGGTTGATGGCGTTTATTCCTTCTAATTTTACACCAGTTTTTTCTTTGGCTAGTTCGGTTCTTTCAAATTCGGTTTTGGTTTTAGCATATTCTTGATATTTTTTTATTTCATCCATATTTTTAATTTGATTTTTTAGCTTTTCAATTATAGGATGTTCTGGAGCAATAACCATGAAGGTGGCGCCATAAATAGTATCTGGTCTAGTTGTATAGATTTTGATTTTTTCATTTTGATTTTCTAATTTGAAATCAATTTCGGCACCTTCTGATTTACCTATCCAATTGATTTGACCTAGTTTAACTCTTTTACTAAAGTTAGTATCATTTAGTCCTTCGATTAAGTCTTCGGCGTAATCACTCATTTTAAGCATCCACTGCTCTTTTTCTTTTTGAACTACTTTTGAGCCACATCTTTCACAGACACCACCGGCTGAATCTTCATTTGAAAGACCGGTTTTACAAGTTGGACACCAGTTGATATTTTTTTTGGCTTTATAGGCCATACCATGTTTATAAAACTCTAAGAATTGCCACTGGGTCCATTTATAGTATTCAGGGTCAGTGGTTGCAAATTCTCTATTCCAATCAAAAGATATGCCTAATTCTTGAATTTGGTTTTTAAAGGTTTTTATATTTTCTTTAACGGCATCTTTGGGATGAATATGATTTTTGATAGCATACTGTTCAGCGGGAGCGCCAAAGGCATCCCAGCCCATTGGAAATAGGACATTATATCCTTCCATACGTTTTTGTCTAGCAACAGTGTCTAAAGCGGTATAGCTTCTGGCATGTCCAACATGAAGGCCGGCTCCTGATGGGTATGGAAATTCAACTAGCAAATAATATTTTTCTTTTTTACTATTATTTTGAGCGGCAAATGTTTGATGTTTATCCCAATAGTTTTGCCAATATTTTTCTATTTTTGTAAAATCATACATGTTATTTTCCTTCTTTCTTTTTATAGATTGTTCCAAGTATTTTATACATTAAGAGCATAAGCGGAACTAAAATTACAAAGCCTACCATTAGTTTTAGAATTAAGTTATCAAATATTTCAATTATTGTACAGGTTGCGGCAATTATAAAGGCGTTGGTTAAAGCTAGTGACTGAGCAAAATGTTTTAAGTTAATCTTTTCTTTATTTATATTATAGGCTTTTTCAAAGTACAGTAGTTGTTTACTGGTTTTAAATTTTTCAAAGCCTTTTTTTCTATAAACAACGATTAAACTATAACACAGATAAACTACTGTGAAACAAAATAAAAATGTAATTAAATATTCCATAAACTCCTCCTTTTTAAATTAAAAAAGTATTATGAATATAAGGGCGTTTTGAACGCGGTACCACCTTATTTTATAATACTTTGATTATCTTTAATGTGATAACGGACATATCCGTCTTATACTTATCATATAAGAAGCTCCTAAGTAAGTTCATAATTAGTGTTAGAAAGTTTTCACCAGCCACTTTCTCTCTAAATAACCTTTAATTACTACTACTCTTATTCTGGGCTTTTAACTGTTAATATTATAGTATATTTTTTTATAATGTTCAAGTTTTTTTAATCATCACTGCTTCTACCAAATAGTTGTAATAATCTTAAGAATAAGTTAATAAAGTCTAAATATAATTCTAAAGCTCCATAGATGGCCATATTGTCTTCTGGAATAATACTAAGTTGATTTAGTTTAATGATTTGTTGAACATCATAAGCTGTATAGAAAACAAAGATACCAATTGCAACTACAGAGATAATTAAGTCAAATGTAGAATTGTTTATGAAAATATTAATTATTCCGCAAATTATAATAGCTATTAAACCTATTAGTAAATATGGGCCTATTTTAGTAAAATCTGTTTTAGTTGTTGCTCCTATAAATGCGAAGACGGCAAATATAGCGGCAGCTAGTAAAAATACATACATTATTGAACCTAAATCATATGTTACAAAGATAGTTGAAAATGTAAGGCCACTTACAGCTGAATAAATTATAAAACTAATTATGGCCGTTGCCGGTTTCATTTTAGTTATTCTAGCTGATAAGAATATTACTAAGGCTAGTTCAGCAACTATAACAACAATAAAGGCCCAACTACCAAATAGTTTAAGCATAGTTTCTGGATGAAGTGAAACATAATAACCTGTAAAGAAAGTTATTAAAAGTCCGATGAACATCCAACCAAACACTTTTGGTAATATTTTATTTGTCATTTATTTCCTCCTTTTTATAAGTATATCATTTTTAAGGAATTTTATAAAGATATTTTGGATAGAATAGAAAAACTCGGTATTTTTCTTTTATTATTTTTTTAAAATTTATTATAAAATTTTAAGTAATAATTTTTATTAAAAGAATTGTTTTTTTATTTTGTACATAATTTGTTTTTATGTTATTGATAAAACAATAACTGTTACTTTTAATTCAGAAATTTTATAATAATGGTTAAATATTATCATTTTACTATATTAAATAAGAATAATTAACTTGCGGCAAAGATATCAGGTGCTCTTTGATTTTCTAGTTCTAATATGATTGATGTTTCTTTAGTATTCGTATTTGCTTTATATATTCTATAATCATTATTATATTCATAACCATAATATATATAATTACCAGAAGATGTTGCTTTAGAACAAGTATTATATAGTTCATCTATCGCTCCTTGCACATCTGTACTTGAAAGGCCACTTGCAGTATTATCATACGTGACATCATTACTTGGAAAATATGTCGCTGCTGTTACTCCAACACTTCCAAATATTAAACCACCTAGAATAAAAATAAATATTCTATTTTTAAAAATTTCTTTTATTTTTTCTTTCATATCTCATTTCCTTTCGCTTCACTATAATAAATATACTACATTTTAAATTAGATGTCCATATTTTATTTCGTTTTAATAGTAAAGACTTTACTTTCGTTAAAATATAAAATAATTTTAAGATATTTGGGGAGGTAAAGTTATGAGATTATGTGAAAGTTTGGCAATAAATTTAAAGTATTTTCGTTTGAAATATCATTTATCACAAGAGAAATTTGCGGAAATTTTAGGAACTACTCTATCTTATTTAAATCAAATTGAAAATTGTAAGGTGGATGTTAAGTGTTCAACTATTGATAAGTTTGCTAGTAACATAAATAAATTTGATAAAAAAGTTAAATTAAGTTCAGAAGATTTAGTGAAGTATGAAAAATCACATATAACTAATTTTTCAAGAATTGATGAAAGAAAAAAAATCTAATTTTGTTTTTTTGACATATTTTAGTCTTTTTTTGTATATATAATAATGTGGATAAGGAGTGAAGAAAAATGAATAAGAAAAATATTTTGATTGCACTTTCAACCATATTTGTAGCGGTATTAGTAAGTGGAATATTAATTAGTCTAAGGGCCAATGAAGAAACTCAAGTTTCAGACGTTAAAGAACTCAGTGCGAAAGTAATAAATATAGATGAAGATTATGTGACTGTTCAAGATAGTGACAATGTTATTTATACGTTTTTAATGGGCGATGATTTAGATATTGAAGTTGGAGAATTTATGAAGTTTGAATATACTGGTGATTTAGATAGGAATTTTAGTTTACAGAATAATGAAATTATCGATTATACTAGTTCAGATGTTACGGAGGATGAAAATGGAATTCCGATTGATTTTTTAGATAATGGAATTTTTAAAGATTATTATAAACAAGCTTATAAAAAGTTAAAGGAACTCAGTTTAGATGAAAAAATTGCACAAATTTTATTAGTTCGTTATCCTGATGATGATGGAGTTAGTCTATTAAAAAATAAACAGTTTGGTGGTTATGTATTTTTTGGAAAAGATTTTAAGGATAAAAGTTCCACTGATGTTAAAGATATGATGAATAATTTACAAGCTGTCTCTAATATTCCAATACTTACAGCTACAGATGAGGAAGGTGGAGAGGTTGTCAGAGTTAGTAGTAATCCAAAACTGGCTTCGACGCCATTTAAGTCTTCTAAAGAATTATATAAATCTGGCTCTTTTGAAGCTATTAGGAAAGATACGAGAGAAAAAAGTAATTTACTTTATAATTTAGGAATTAATGTCAATTTGGCACCGGTGGTTGATGTTTCAACGAATTCGACTGATTATATGTATGATAGAGCTTTGGGAGAAAATACGGATATTACTTCTAAGTATGCAGAGGTGGTTATAGAGGCAAGTAAAGGACTTGGCGTTTCTTATACGTTAAAACATTTTCCTGGTTACGGAAATAATAATGATACACATACTGGCACAGTGGTTGATGAACGGTCTTATGAGGATATTTTAAAAAATGATATTCCACCTTTTAAAGCAGGCATTGATGAAGGGGCTGAAGCGGTATTAGTAAGCCACAATACTATTAAAAATATCGATGATAAAAATCCGGCTTCACTTTCACCTAGCGTGCACAATTTGCTTAGAAATGAGCTTGGTTTTACTGGTATTATTATTACTGATGATCTAGCAATGGGTGCAACTAGTGATATACCAGATGCGACAGTTAAGGCTGTTTTGGCGGGTAATGATTTAATTATTACAACTGATTATCAAACAAGTATAAGTTCTATAAAAACAGCAATTAATAACGGAACTATTGATGATAGTTTGATTGACAAGTTGGCTTTTAGGGTTATCGCTTGGAAGTATTACAAGGGTCTTATTTTTGAAAAACAAAAATAGCTACAGTTTTCTATAGCTATTTTTTAATTATTAAATTTCACCAATATATTCAAGTAATTTTAAGAACATTCTAATAAATTTTTTATCTAAGCCATCTTTGCCTAGTTTACGAATAGAGATTCGTTTTTTCTTGATTGGATCTTTACTGAATAAAATTGAGTCGATTTTTTCTTTCATTTCAGTAGATATTTTTAAGTCACTGATGATGCGTTCAATATCTTCGTTGATTAATCTTAAAGCATCGATTTCAATGTCTTTACCTTTACAGCTAATTGTAAGCTGACCGACGGTTGGGACATCTTTGATTTCAATTATGAAGTTAGGTCCATCGACATATGTTTTTAAGGATAATGATTTTTCGTTCATATAGGCACTGACTTCTTCGGTTCTTTTAGTATTTCTGAAAACAATCTTATAATTACGTTTATCAGGGATGATACCGCTTTTACCTTCCATTGCTCTAATAACTACACTATAGTTATTTGGCATATAGGTATAATCTATTTGGGTTAATAGATAGTAGTCTTTACGGTAAAGATCACTTTCACCATCATCTTCAAACAAGGTATATGAGTTACTTTGACCTGGAAAGATGTTTATTTCCATATCGATTGGTGGGGTTGTATCATTTATCTTTTTATTATTACTTAGAGGGATAATGGCTCCTGATTTAGCAAATACGGGATAATCTTCATCACGGAAGAAGCTAATATAGCTTTTACCACCCGGAAATTTTTTACCGGTTACGTAGTCATACCAAGTACCGTTTGGCAGATAGAAGTTATGGACGACACGGTTCATGACTTCGTCTTTTTGGGTAATGATTGGGGCAATGAATAATGAAGAGCCAAAGAAGTATTCATTACGATATAAAACATCATCATAGAAGCTTGGTTTTATATAATAAAGTGGTTTGATTAACTGGTCACCAAATTTATGGTATTTATAGGCTTCACTATAAATATATGGAATTAATTTATGTCTTAAGTTTAGGTAATCTTTAGCAATGGTATGAGTTTTGATATCCCAGCGCCAAGGCTCTCTTTTATAGTAATGACCTTTATCGACGCCAAATTTTAAGATTGGGGAAAAGACACCTAATTGGATTGATCTTAAGTATAGTTCATTATCTTCGGTTCCTTTAAAATAACCACTAATATCATGAGCAACGAAAGGTGCGCCATTATTAAAGGTGTTATTATTATAAAAAGGAATTTTTCTCAAGGTATTCCAACTAACTTCGGTTTTACCGGAATACAAAACAGGATAACGATGAGGAGCAATGGTTTTATTTTCAGAAAGGAGTAAAGGTCTTCTTTTATAGTCTCTTTGCATGTCATAGAACTGATAATGTTTTAATAAAGTTAGTTCATCTATATTTTGTGGGTTTTCTAAATCTAACCAATAGAAGTCTACACCTAAAGTGTCTAATGGATGAATAAACAGTTTAAAGTATACGTCGATGAATTTAGGATCTAAGACATTATAAGGGATTTTACCGTCTTGGTCTGCTTTTATATATTTTAAAGCTTCATTATAATAGGTATCGATATTATAGATACCAGAGGTTGGGTCGATGCTGAGGCCTATTCGGATATTTTTACTATGAAGATAGTCAATCATGGCTTTAGGATTGGTGAAATATTTATCATTGAAAGTAAAACCAGTTCTTAGGTGTTTATTATTTATGTTTATGCGTTTGTGCCAATCTTTATCGAGAACGACGATTGATAAAGGTATTTCATTGCGTTCAAAGTTATCGATCAAGGTTTTTAATCTTAAATCATCATAATCATCATTACTACTCCACCAGTTACCTAAAGCATATCTTGGAATAAGGGCCGGAAAACCGGTTATTTGATAATAGTCTTTTAAGGCGTTTTCGAAGTCATTATTATACATGAAAAGATAGGTGTCTACTCTAAGTTCGTTATTTTGACTGGTAGTACCGTCTTCATTAAAGATTAAAGACTGGGTATCATCAAAGCTAGCCATACCTTCGGCTGAGTATAGGCCCTTACCTTGAAGACCACCTTGAGCGAGTGAAGAGTTTGGAAGGCCAAAGTTTCTTACTTCGGGATGACCATAATACCAAAAGCGGTCAGTGTTTAACAAATCGACTTTTAAATTAGCCGCTGGATTGGCTTTACCACCTAGAAATGATTTACCTTTGATATATGTTAGCTTGAAATAGTTTGTGGTTATGACGACGAAGTTAGTGTCTTCTTTTAATTCAAATTTAGGGGTTTTTAGGTCTCTATATAAAACACGTTCGGTTGGGTCATCGACAAAGTGGCCGTTATCATTATATTCTAGTCTAATTAGTCTTTCGGTTAAGACGGTAAAACGGTAGTTAGGGCCTTGTATTATGTTTCTTTTATTAGCTACGGCTCTTTTTTTATCTATGGTAAATTGTTTTCCTAAATTATACACGGATATTCCTCCTTATTCTTTTATATTTCATCTATTTGCATGAAGTTTGTATGTTTAACTTGTTTAAATGGATAACCACCGGTGATAATGATTTTATCGCCTTTATTTAATTTTAAGGTGGTGGCAATTCGTTTTTTGACGTTTTCAGTTAATTCATCTAGGGTGTTTCCTTCGGCAGTTACTGGCAGAACGCCAAAATGTAATTGCAGGCTTTTGACAACGCTTGGACTTGAAGCGGCAGCAATTATTGGACATGGTGGTTTTAACTGACTAATTCTTCTAGCTGTTTTACCGAAGTTAGTGGCAACTAATATGGCTTTACAATCTAATTCATTAGCGCCTAAGACGACACTTGATGAGACGGTGGCGGTGATGCTTTTTTGTTTTTCGTTTAGGGAATTTCTAAAGAAGTATCCATAGTCGATACTATCTTCAGATTCTTTAATGATTTTACTGACGATTCTAACGGTATCTATTGGGTGGGCACCAATGGTGGTTTCACTTGTTAGCATAATTGCGTCAATGGCATCAGATACTAAGGTTGAAAGGTCTGATACTTCGGCACGATTAGGAACAGATTTTTTAGTTAGAAAGCTATTGAATTCAGCGGTTATAATCATTAAGCATCCTTCTTTATAACATTTATGGATGATTTTCTTTTGGATACTTGGAACTATTTCAATAGGCATTTCGATACCTAAGTCTCCCCTATCTAATATTATACCATCAGCTATATTAATGATGTTATCGATATCGTCAACGGCTCTTTTGTTTTCTATTTTAGCTAAAAGACCGATGTGCTCATTTTTAAGTTCGATTAAAAGGTCGTTAATTTCTAGGACATCTTCGGCTGAGGATATTGAGGATACGCTGATAAAATCAACGTTCATGCTATTTGCAAAGAGGATATCATTATAATCTTGCTCAGTTAAGAATTTACGATTCATCCTAGTTTCTGGAAGATATATTTTGGAGTGGTCGGTTACTTCGCCACCTTTAAGAACGTCGCAGACGACATAATCTAAACCTTTTTCGACTACTTGGAGGATGACATTTCCTTTACTTAGTTTGATTTTGGTATGGTATTTTAAGTCGTTAACTAAGTTAGGATAGTTTACAGAAAAACCGGTCATGTTTCCTTTTATTTCGTTCATATAGATTCTAATTTTATCACCGGTATTCAAGTGGGCTTTACCACCTATAAAAGTATCAGTTCTGACGCATGGACCTTCTAGGTCTAGCATGACAGCGGTATTAGTGCCTAGTTTTTTATTGGTTTGGTCGATAATATTTATTAGTCTTTGGCAAACGTTTTGCGGAGTATAACTCATATTTAATCTGATAACATCGATACCACTTTTAATGAATTCCTCGATTTGTTTTTGTTCATTTTTACTTTCACATACGGTCGCGATTAGTTTTGTTTTTTCCATGTTTACCACCCTATTCTAATTAAATTATAATGGATATGTTTTTTAAAGTCAATGAAATTTAAAAGATGTAGTTTTTACTCTACACCTTATTTTAAATCATCAATATTTTTCTTTAATTGTTTGGCATCTTCACCAAAGATTATTTTTAATTGATTGTCTATTTCGACGATACCTTGCGCGCCCATTTTTTGGATAGCCTCTTTATTAACGAGATCTATATTATGAAGGTTTACAACAAATCTAGAGTTATTTACTTCATAATTAATGATGTTAGCGGTACCACCTAAATATTCAATTAATTTATTGGCTTCTAATTTGAAATCTTTACTTTTAGCTTTTAAAATAGCAAAGGCTATTATTATTAAGACTAAAATTATAATTACATACTGCCATATCATATCCATATTTATCACCTACAACCATTATACTATAAATTCTTTGAAATTTGAAAGAAATTTTATTTTACTTCATCAAATAGTAATCTAATGTCAATATCTAAAGCATCGGCTATTCGACCTAGTACAACAATTGTAAAGCCTCTTTGCATTTTTTTACTTTCTATTTTAGCGATATAATTCATACTTATTGCGGCTTTATCGGCTAATTGTTGTTGGGTTAAACCTGCTTTTTCACGATATTTTTTAATATTTTTTCTAATTAAGTTATAGTAATAGTTATCATTGTGTTTCATAAACATGCACCGCCAGTCCATATTTATTATCTCTAATTTTTTTAATTCTATATATGGACATATTGTCCATAATGATGTTATAATATGTTTGATAATAAAATTGGAGGATTTTGTTTATGAGAAATTTAAGTAAAGTTTTGAAAAATAGGATATTTATTTTTATATTAGGTGGTTTAATACTTGGAAGCGCGGGAGTTTTAGCGGCGACTTATTTTCCAAGTGCGGATGTTACGTATGATAATAGTTCAAGTGGGCTTTCTTCTACTAATGTACAAGGAGCTATTGATGAGCTTTATAATGAATGCTTTCCACCTGAACCACCAACTGCTGGTAATCAAATATTAGATAAAGTGGAAGTTGTAAATAATGGTGATGGCCTTTACAAGGATGAATATGAAGATGGTAGATATCTTTATAAAGGTAAAAATCCGAATAATTATATTAAATTAAGTAACGCGATGTATAGGATTGTCAGTATTGAAAGTGATGGTACTATAAAAGTGGTAAAAGAAGATAGTGTTGTAAAAATGGCTTATGATTTAGTAAACAATAATAGATATAATGCTTCTGGATATTGTAATTCCTCAGAACATGGATGTAACATTTGGGGAAGTAATAGAACAATGTTGAATAGTGCAGGTGAAAATATTAATTATATGGTTAGAAGTCATGGTGATGAACAGGCTTATCCTTTGCCAAATAATGAAGCGTCTCTTAATACATATTTAAACACAACATTTTATTATTCGATCCCTGAACCAACTAAATCTAAAATTGCAAAACATTATTTTAATGTTGGAATAACTGTATCTGGTTCTGAAGATATAAAAGAAACATTAGATGGTGAAAAGGAATATAAATGGGAAGGTTATGTTGCAGTAATTAATATATCCGATTATATACGTGCTAGTTCAGATAAAAATTGTACGTCTGGATATAATTATGTTGATGTTATAGGAGGATCATGCAATCAAAATAATTATCTATCTAAAAACGATATTAGATTTTGGACATTGGGCATTAATTCTCTAGGTGATTATGGCGATCAAAATAAGTATACTATGCGAGTTAATACTGTATACAATGGTTATATCAGTGAGTGTGCTTTGGGAAATTGTACATGGGCTGAGTATGATGAAGTGTATGCATATCCTGTATTTTATCTAAAAAAAGATATAACTTTAAATGGTGCAGGAACAAAGTCTGATCCTTATGTAATTGAATAAATATAAAATAGAAACGTGGTTTTTATATATCTAATTAAATTATTAAAGTAAACATTAAGCAATAGATGTATTATAATTAGAATTGATTATATTAATTATGATTGATAAATTTAAAAAGACTGTTTTTTTAAATAACAGTCCTTTTTTAACATTAACCAGGAAAGTATTTATCACCGGAAAATGAGTTTAGTGTTTTTAATTACCAACACTATTTTTGTTTAATAATTTTAACTCTTTTATTGATAGACCGGTTGCCTTAGATATATCATTGATGTTCATTTTCATATTTAATAAGTTTTTTGCTATTTCTTTTATGCCATCTATACGGCCTCTTTTCTGTCCTTCAATACGGCCATATTTTTCACCATATATTTTGGCGTTTTCTAAAACTAGGGCGTCTAGTTTTTCTTTTTCCCATGCATGAAGTACAAATTTACTTTTACTCATATTTATCACATCCTTCATAAATTTTTGTAATTGTTTTTCTGGTAATATCTGTCTTAGTAGTATATACATTTCAGTAAATGTTTTGGCAGTCAAAGCGGCACCCCATATTACTTCTCTACTTCTTTTACCATAAGTATAATATAACTTTCTGTAAGTTTCAAGACTTCTTATAATGGTTTTTTGTTTTATTGGGTATATTTTATTATTTTCAATATCAAAGGGAATTACTTTTTTATTGATATCTATATCTGATTTATGAGCATTTAAGTTTATTTGATAAAGTGAATAATGTTTTAGTTTTTTGATGTTTTCACCAGTTTCTAAAAGCATACTAGCTAATTTATTTAGATATAGATTATTACGTTCCATAACCATTTCAAAGGGCATTTTATTTAATTCAATGTCGATGAATATTTGACTATCTATGGATAGATATAAGTCAATGATTTTATGGTATTCATTTTTATTTTCTTTATAAAGTTCGGTATTTAAAAAGGTTATTTTAGAATTTGAGGTGATGTTTAAATTCATTAGTGAATTTAAGTAGTCTTTTAAAAGTTCTTTATTTCTTTGGAAGACACTTTTAAAGGTAATATCATAGGTTAAATTAATTAAGGTTAATTTTTTATCTAATTTTTTTAAGTAGTTTATATTTATTTTTTCATTTATTTTAATAATTGTCACCTCCTATAATTAACATACGATTTTTTTTGGAGGTTTTCCTTTTTTATTTTGAAAATTTTTTGGTTTAAAAATAATTGTAAGTTTAGATTGTTTAGTGTATTATATTTATTGGTGATACTTTATGAAGAAAATTTCTAAGTATAAAATCGATAAATCTCTTTTAATACCTATTTTGATTTTTGCTTTTATAAGTATTATTACTTTATATGGGGCGAAAAGTATTTTACCTAGTACAATGGACCATTTAGTGACTAATCAAATTATTTGGTATATTGCAGGATTTGTTATTATTTATTTAGTAATGACAGTGGGCAACACATATATATACCGGATGAGTTGGTTTTTATATGCGATTGGTATTTTATCTTTAATTGGTTTATTTTTCTTTGGTAAAACAATTAATGATGCGACGTGCTGGTACGAAATAAAAGGTGTGGGGACAATTCAGCCAAGTGAATTTATGAAGATTATTTTAATTATTGTAAATGCGTCGATGATTTCAAAGTTTAATGAAGATTTTCCTAACCCTAGTGTTAGAGAAGAGTTTATGTTTTTAATTAAGGTGGCTATTGTGGCTTTTATACCTAGTATTTTAACGTTTATGCAACCGGATACAGGTGTGGTTTTAATTTATTTACTTATTACTTTTGTAATGCTTTTTATATCAGGAATTAGATACCGCTGGTTTGTGATGATTTTTGGAGTTTTATTATTTTTTATAGTTTTAGTTTTAGGCATTTATTTTATTAGTCAAGATTTATTTATTAAGATATTTGGAACGAGCTTTTTTTTAAGGGTTGACAGGTTACTTGACTGGTCAAATCAAAGCGGATATCAACTAGAAAATAGTTTAAGTGCGATTGGTTCAGCGGGGCTTTTTGGACATGGAATAACTTCTAATCCTATTTATTTTCCAGAGGCGCAGACAGATTTTATATTTGCGGTTTATGCCAGTCATTTTGGTTTTATTGGTTCGGTTGTTTTACTTTCTTTACTAGCGATGTTTGATATTAGATTAATTACACTTGCTTTAAAGACTAACAAGCTTGTAAATAAATATGTTGTGGCAGGAGTTGTTGGTATGCTTTTATACCAGCAAATTCAAAATATTGGTATGACTTTTGGTTTACTGCCAATTACGGGTATTACTTTACCCTTTATTAGTTATGGTGGGTCTAGTTTACTTAGTTACATGCTGGCGATGGGACTTATATTTAATATTTCAAATGAAGAGATGCGTTATACCAACTAAAAAAGTAGATATTCTATAAGAATATTTCAGACTGTTGACAAAGTAAGTTCAAAAATTAAAGAACTTACTTTTTTGATATAATAATTTATAATTTCAAAT
>CALVVS010000036.1 GCA_944363925.1 uncultured Bacilli bacterium
AAATGGGCCTGTAGCTCAGTTGGTTAGAGCACACGCTTGATAAGCGTGGGGTCGTAGGTTCAAGTCCTACCAGGCCCACCATTTTTGTTTTTGGCCCGTTGGTGAAGCGGTTAACACACATGCCTTTCACGCATGCATTCATGGGTTCAAATCCCGTACGGGTCACCAATTTTTGTTAATTAATATTTTATATAAATACTGTGAAGTGGAGAAGTAATATAGGAGACTGTTTAAAGAGAGCCAGCGATGGTGGAAGTCTGGTAATAAGTCCTTTATGAATAACACCACAGAGTTACTTGTTTGAAATTTGAAGTAAAATAAGTCGGCTGTAATCCGTTACCATATTATATGTTTCAAAAGATGGAACTATAGAGTGATCACATAAGTGATAAATAAGGTGGTACCGCGAATTACAGTTATTCGTCCTTAAGGATGTATAACTGTTTTTTGTATAAATGCCTGATTAGCTCAGTCGGTAGAGCAAACGGCTGTTAACCGTTGGGTCGTAGGTTCGAGTCCTACATCAGGCGCCACTTATTTGCCTAATTAGCTCAGTTGGTAGAGCAAACGGCTGTTAACCGTTGGGTCGTAGGTTCGAGTCCTACATTAGGCGCCACTTTATTTGCCTGATTAGCTCAGTCGGTAGAGCAAACGGCTGTTAACCGTTGGGTCGTAGGTTCGAGTCCTACATCAGGCGCCACTTATTTGCCTAATTAGCTCAGTTGGTAGAGCAAACGGCTGTTAACCGTTGGGTCGTAGGTTCGAGTCCTACATTAGGCGCCATCTTTTTTTTGTATATTTTAATGGAGGCGATATTGTGCAGAAGTTTACTAAAGAAATGGTTGATGATTATGCAGATAAGTTATTGATTGGACTTACAGAGGAAGAGAATAATATGGTTTTAGATGAGTTTGAAATTATCGATAAAACTATTGATATTATTAATGAAATTCCAAATATAGAAAAGGTAGAGCCGATGACACATGCTTTGGATAATTTTGAATATGAACTTCGTGAAGATGTGCCTGAGGAGTCTATTTCGATAGAAGATTTACTTTCTAACTGTGATGATGCGACGGTTGATGGCGAAGTTGAAGTACCAAGGATGGTGGGATAATATGAGTTATATGGATAAAACAATAGAAGAGATACACGAAGCTTTAGTTAAAGGTGAGGTTACTAGTAAAGATTTAATTAAAGAAGCTTTGGAAAAATCACATGAAATGCAAGATAAGTGCAATGCTTTTGTGACTATTATGGATGATGCTAAAGAGGTGAAGGTTACAGATGAACTTTTGTCTGGCATTCCTTATGGCATAAAAGATAATTATAGTACTAAAGGTATTTTAAGTACTGGTTCTTCTAATACTTTAAAAGATTATGTACCATTTTTTACGGCAACAGCTATCCTTAATTTATCTAAAAAAGGAGCAGTTCCTGTTAATAAAACGGTTTTGGATGAGTTTGGTATGGGAGGAACTGGAACAACTGGTCATACAGGTATTGTAACTAATCCTTGGGATAAAACGAGGATGTGTGCAGGTTCATCGGCTGGTAGTGCGGCGGCTGTAGCAGCTGGAGTTTATCCTTATGCGACAGGTAGTGATACAGGAGATTCAATCAGAAAACCAGCAGCTTACTGCGGTATTGTTGGATATAAACCAACTTATGGCATGATATCGCGTTATGGATTATTTCCTTTTGCAAGTAGTTTAGACCATTGTGGGGCTTTAACAAGAAGTGTTAAAGATGCTGCGATTGTGGTTGATGGCATGAAGGGAATAGATAAATATGATATGACGTCTTGGGATTCGGCTAATATGCATTTATATAAATCTATCGATGGTAAGGTTAAGGGTAAGAAGCTTTGCTATATAAAAGAATTATGTGATATTAATATGTATCCTAATGCGGATGATGAGTTAAGAGAGCATTTAGAAAATTTTATGAAGACGATAGATAAATGTAAGGAACTTGGTATGGAAGTTACATGTGAGTCAGTAGACGGTACATTACTTAATGCAATTCCTTCTGTTTATGTAGTTATTTCATGTGCGGAAGCGACGAGTAATATGAGTAATTTGACAGGTTTTATTTTTGGACCACGTGCGGAAGGTGACAAATGGGATACCGAGATGAAAAATTATAGGACGCAAGGTTTTTCACCACTTATTAAAAGAAGATTTGTCATTGGTTCTTATGTACTGCAAGCTCAAAATAAGGACAGATATTTTCACAATGCGCAGAGGGTTAGAAGACTTATAGTTGATAAGTGGAACGAACTTTTTTCAAAATATGATGCGGTTATTTTACCGGTTGGAAGTGGTCCGGCTAAGAAATTAGAAGGTTCTAAAGATGCTTTGGATAGAAATACAGCGGTTTTAGAAGACCATTTACAAATTGGTAATTTTGGTGGCTTTCCTTCTATTACAATTCCAAATGGGTTTGTTTCTAATTTGCCAGTTGGGGTTAATATTACAGGTAAGTGCTTTGATGATATAAATGTTTTAAATATTGCTTATGCACTTGAGAGTTCTATGGATTATAAAAATCAAATAGCGAGGGAGGTTAAATAATGGGCTTTAAAGTATTAATTGGTTTAGAGATGCACTGTGAAATCAGTAATACGAAAACTAAAGTATTTTCTTCAGCTATAAATGGTTATAGTGATAAGGCTAATACAAATGTCCGTCCGGTCGATATGGCTTTTCCAGGAACATTACCGGTGGTGAATAAAGAAGCGGTTAGACTTTCATTAATGGCTAGTATGATTTTAAATTGTTCGCAGCCAGAATATTTATATTTTGAAAGAAAAAATTATTATTATCCTGATTTACCTAAAGGTTTTCAAATTACACAGGAAACTAAGCCGGCACCGATTGGTAGTTATGGTGAGTTAGAATATGAAGTTAATGGTGAGAAGAAAAAGGTTAGAATTAACAATTTACACTTGGAAGAGGATGCGGCTTCTTCTGACCATTATTCTTCTGGTTCTAGAATTAACTATAATAGAGCAGGGGTGCCTTTACTTGAACTGGTTACAGAACCTGATTTTAGGTCAGCTGATGAGGCGGTAGCTTTTTTAGAGACGATGAGAAGTATTTATCAATATGCGGATATAAGTGAGGCTGACAGTAAAAAAGGTCAAGTTAGATGTGATGTCAATGTGTCTATTATGGAGGATAATTTAGATGAGAGTGATCCTAAAAACTGGGGAACAAAAATTGAAATTAAAAATGTTAATTCCTTTGGTGGGGTTAGAGATGCGATTAATTATGAAATCCAAAGACAAATTGATTTGAAAGAAGACGGAAAATACGATGAGATGCCTCAGCAAACTCGTAGATGGGATGAGGAGTCTGGAACGACTATTTATATGAGAAGTAAGGTCGATGCGATAGATTATAAATATTTTGTTGAACCTAATATTCCGAAGTTTAAGATTTCTAAAGAGTGGCTAGATGAGATTAGAAAGAGTATTCCTAGACTTGCTTTGGAGAGAAAAGAACAATATATAAATGAGTATGGCATTTCTGATTATGATGCGAGTATTTTAGTTAAGGAAAAACCGGTAGCTGAGTTTTTTGAAAAAACTATTAGTTTAGGGGCAAATCCTAAGAGTGCTTCTAATTGGATAACGACTAATTTACTAGGGTCTTTGAATAAAATGGAATTAACTATTTCAGAGGCTAAGTTAACACCTTCGCATTTGGCTGAGTTAATTAAAATGGTAGAGGATAAAGAAATTTCATCTCAACAAGCGAAAGGTGTATTTGCTTTGAGTTTGGAAAATGGAAAATCGCCTCACGATATTGCGGCTGAGAAGGGTTTAAAACAAATTACTGACGAGGGTGAGATTGTTAAGGTGGCTAATACGGTATTGGATGAAAATCCTGATGTTATAGAGCAATACAAAAATGGTAAAACTAATATGGTAAATTATTTAGTTGGACAGGTTATGAAAAAAACTGGTGGTAAAGCTAATCCTAGTTTAGCTAGAGATGTTATGGCAAGAGAGATAGAAAAAAGGTGATTTAATGAACAAGTATAGGACACAGTATATTAATGAACTTTCTGAGGAGAGTATCGGCAAAGAGATTAAGGCTTGTGGTTTTGTTGAAAATATTCGCGATCATGGAGGAGTTATTTTTGTAGATGTTCGTGATGAAACGGGTATTTTACAAGTTGTAAGTAATGATGACAGTATATTTAACGGTTTGACTAAGGAGTCTGCTGTTACTTTAACGGGAACTGTAAGGATGAGAGATGAAGAGAATTTTAATCCTAAAATTAGTACTGGAACGATTGAGGTTTTAGTGGATAAGTTTGAGGTTTTAGGAAAGGCTAATAATGAACTACCATTTGAAATTATTACATCAACTAGTGTTAATGAAGAGGTTAGATTAAAATATCGATATTTAGATTTAAGAAATCCTAAGGTTCATGAAAATATTCGTTTTAGAAGTGAAGTTATTAAATATTTAAGAGATGTTATGGAAGAAAAAGGATTTATGGAAATCCAAACACCTATTTTGACGGCGTCATCGCCTGAAGGAGCACGCGATTATTTAGTGCCTTCTAGAAAATATAAAGGTAAATTTTATGCTTTACCACAAGCACCTCAACAGTTTAAACAATTATTAATGGTGGCTGGCTTTGATAAATACTATCAAATTGCGCCTTGTTTTAGGGATGAGGATGCACGTGCGGATAGGTCACCTGGAGAGTTTTATCAATTAGATATGGAAATGGCTTTTGCAACGGCGGAAGATGTTTATGAAGTGGCGGAAGATGTAATGTATAAAACGTTTACGAAGTTTTCTTCTAAGAAAGTTTCACCTAAGCCTTTTAGAAGGATTACTTATAAGGAGGCTATGCTTAAGTATGGCACAGATAAACCAGATTTAAGAAATCCACTTGAAATAATAGATTTAACGGATGTGTTTAAAAATACGACGTTTAAACCATTTTCAGGTTCGATAGTTAGAGGTATTGCCGTAGATGATATAGCTTCTAAGTCTAATTCTTGGTTTAATGAACTTGTAGATTATGCGAAAAAAATTGGGATGCCGGGAATTGGCTATATAAGTGTTTTAGATGACGGTTCTTTTAAAGGACCGATTGATAAGTTTTTAACTGATGTGGAAAGAGAAGAGTTAATAGAAAAAGCGGGTTTGAAAAATGGTTCAGTTTTATTCTTTATTGCAGATAAGCATGAACTTACTGCTAGTACGCAAGCTGGACTTATTAGAACTGCTTTAGCTGAAAGATTAGATTTAATTGATAATGATAGATTTGAATTTTGTTTTATTGTAGATTTTCCGATGTATGAGTATAGTGCGGATGAAGGCAAGTATATATTTACGCACAATCCATTTAGTATGCCACAGGGTGGTATGGATGCTTTACTTAATCAAAAGACAGAAGATATTTTAGCTTATCAATATGATATTGTTTGTAATGGTGTAGAGCTTTCTAGTGGTGCGGTTCGTAATCATGATGTGAAGATTATGGAAAAGGCTTTTGAGATTGCTGGATATACTAAAGAAGAGTTAAAGGAGAGGTTTAAGTCGCTTTATACAGCCTTTCATTATGGGGCACCACCACATGCTGGTATTGCACCTGGTATAGATAGGATGATTATGCTTTTGAAAGATGAACCTAATATTCGCGAGGTTATTGCTTTTCCTTTAAATAGTAATGCGCAGGATATGATGATGGGGGCTCCTTCGGAGGTTAGTGAACAGCAATTAAGAGAGGTTCATATTAAGATTAGATAGGAAATACTTATTTTTAGTATTTCTTTTTGTTTACTTTTTAAATAAAATAAGTTAGTATATTATTTATTGAAAGGAAGGGTAGTATGAAGTTAGATAATGATGTTAGAACGTTGTTTGAAAATGAACTTACTTTAATTAGAGAAAAAATTTCTTTGAGGGAGGATAATGTTAAAGGTAGTTTATGGGCGTTTGGTGTTGGATTTTCAGGCTTTACTTATGGAGTTTTGACAGGAACAAATGAGGCAGTGATTAGTGGGATGATTGTAAGTGCGGGTAGTTTACTTTACCGCTGTTTTAATAATGATAAATTGGTTCAACTAAAGGATGATGAATTTTCGGTTTTAGAAATTTTAGATGAAGCAGATGTTTATGAGACTTTAAAAAAATTAAAAAAATAAAAAGAATATTTGTTTTTAAATGGCTCATACTAAAGATAGAAAGGAGTAATATTGATGAGCTGTAAAAATAAGAAAAACAAAAAGAATTGTAATAATAAAAATGCTGAACTTTTAGTGCAGACGGTTAAAAAAGAAGCTGCTAGTCCGGAAAATACACAAAATAATAGGAAGGATATATAAAAGCTTAAATTTTTAGGCTTTTTTTCTTTGCTTTATTTTTAAAAACTGATATAATATTTTGTGTTTTGAAGGTGATTTTATGCGTGAAGATACAAGAAAAAAATTAGAAGAAAGATTAGAATTGATAAATGGTGAGATAGCTATTAAAGAAGATAAGGTATATAAATGGAGAGCTGTTTGGGTTACTGGTTTAATAGGTATGGGAGTTGGATGTTTATCTTTGCACGATGGTAGGATTATTGCGGGTGCAATTATTTCCACTGGTGGTTTATTATTTAAGGCAATTAATAATATGTATTTATCAAATTTTAAAGTGGAGAAGGGTGTTTTAGAATATGGTTTAGCACACCCAGAAAATGTTATAGAGTATGATTTTGATAAGCGTGATAATAATTATAAAGGAGGAAAACATTTTAAAAAGTAAATGTGTTGACAGATATGTTTATTTAGGGTAAAATTATAAACGTAGTGTTTTGGAGTAGTACTCAAGAGGCTGAAGAGGCGCCCCTGCTAAGGGTGTAGGTCGGGTAACCGGCGCGAGGGTTCAAATCCCTCCTGCTCCGCCATTTAGATTGTTAAAGTCTTGTTATGCAAGGCTTTTTATTATTTTATAAGGAAAAATTAATGATTTATTATAAATTTGTTAATGAAGATGAAGATAATTAAATTTTTTGTTGACAAAATTTTATTTTTATTGTATTATTGTGTTAGTACAGTGAGGTGATTTATTGTTTAGTAATGACAGTCCGATTTATTTGCAATTGTTTCAGAAACTGGCTTTAGATATTGTGACGGGAAAATATAAAGCTGGTGAAAAAATCCCGTCTGTTAGGGAACTTTCAAGTATATATAAGGTTAATCCTAATACAGTACAAAAGGCTTTAAATGAACTAGAAGGTGTTGATTTAATTTATACTGAAAGGACTAATGGAAAATTTGTTACTTCTAACAAAAAGAAGATCGATAGTTATTTGCAAAAAATGGCTAAAGATAAAACTGTTTTCTATTTGAATGATATGAAAAATTTAGGTTATAGTTATAAAGAAATTATAAGTATTATAGAAAGGATAAAATAAATGTTATTAGAAATAAAAAATGTTTGTAAAAAATATGGTAAGAAGGAAATTTTAAAGGATATTAATTTAAGTTTACCTTCGGGTAAAATTATTGGATTACTTGGAAAAAATGGTAGTGGTAAAACTACTTTGATTAAATTAATTAATGGACTTTTATCTTTGGATAAGGGTGAAATTTTAATAGACGGTAATAAGGTTGGAGTAGAGTCTAAAAAAATAATTTCATATTTACCTGAAAGAAATTACTTAAATGTGCATAAAAGCGTAAAAGATATTATCGATTATTTTGGTGATTTTTATGAAAATTTTGATAAGGATAAGGCATATAAATTGCTTGATAATTTAGATATTAAAGTAGGTGACAAATTATCTACTATGTCTAAAGGTATGAGAGAGAAGGTAGAACTTGCTTTAGTTATGAGCCGTAAGGCTAAACTTTATATTTTAGATGAGCCGATGGGTGGAGTTGATCCTGCAACACGTGATTATATTTTAGATACAATTTTAAATAATTTTAATGAAGGGGCAAGTATTTTAATGTCTACACATATGATTAGTGATATTGAAAGAGTATTAGATGAAGTTATTTTTATTAATGATGGTAAAATTACGAGATATGATGAGGCTGATAAACTTAGAAAAAATTCTGGAAAGAGTATTGATGAGATTTTTAGGGAGGATTTTAAATGTTAGGTAAGGTTTTAAAATATGATTTGAAGGCATTATGTAGATATTTAGTGCCACTGTATGCAGTAATATTTGGTCTTGGTATTATGACAAAATTACTTAGTTTTTTTGAGAAGGTTTCTATAATTAATATTATTTTAGGACTTATGATAGTGGCTTTAATTTTTGCTGTTACATTTTCTTTTGTTTTGACTGGTATATTTAATATTAAACATTATTTGGATAATCTTTTTAAGGATGAAGGATATTTAACACATACACTTCCAGTTAAGAGGGGAACTTTGCTTTTATCTAAGGTTTTAGCTAGTTTTATTACAATTGTTATTACTTTTTTAGTTGTTATTATTAGTTTATTAATTGCATTTTATCAAAAAGGTTTGTTTAGTGATATTATAGATTTATTTAATTTAGATTTAGGTGGACTTGAGTTTTATAAGTTTATGATTTATATGATGGTATATGGTTTGATTGGCTATTTAACTACAGTTTTGATGGTTTATGCAAGTATTGCTATTGGATATAGTAAAAATTCTAATAAGTTAGTTTCTTCTGTTGTTTGGGCTTTGATATTTTATTTTGGTATTGAATTTTTATATCTAGGTGTGCTTGGTATAGTTATGTTTATTAATCCTAGTTTTATAGCTAGTTTAGAAGCTGAGAGTTTCTTAATGATTGATTTACTTAATTTCTTTACAATATTTATGATATTTACGTGTCTATTAGGTTTAATATTTTATTATATTAGTTATAGATTTATGGATAAAAAGCTTAATTTGGAATAAAGTTAAGCTTTTTTGGTTTTTTTAATTATTTTTAGATATATAGTTTTTAATATCATATAGTAGGTGATATTTATGAGACTTTATAGAGAGTTTTTGGAAAGTGCGATTAAAAATGACCCTTCTTTTAAAAGAAAGACGGAAGTTTTTTTATATCCGGGATTTTGGGCTTTGTTTTATTATAAGTTATCAAGATGGTTTTATTTAAGAGGTTTTTATTTTTGGTCTAGATTTTGGATGGAGGTCTGTAAGAGACTTACTAGCATTGAAATTCATTCCGGAGCAGTTATTGGCAAAAGGTTATTTATTGATCATGGATTTGGAGTGGTTATTGGTGAGACGGCTATAATAGGTGACGATGTGGTGATATATCATGGTGTTACTTTAGGAGGAACTGGTAAAGAGAGTGGTAAAAGGCATCCTAATATAGGCAGTAGAGTTGTTATTGGAGCGGGAGCTAAAATTCTTGGAAATATTAATGTCGGAGATGGGGCAAAAATTGGAGCAGGGGCAATTGTTTTAAAGGATGTTCCTGATGGTGTGACGGTGACAGGCGTTTATAAGTGAGGTATATTCAACTTTTGGTTTAGTGGTGTTCAACGAAAAGGTTATTGTAATTTTTTTATTTTTTCTATAAAATTAAAATGGAGGAAGAGTTATGAGTAAGAAAAAGATTGTAATAATTGTTTTAGCTATTTTTGTGGTTATTTTAGCTGTTTTATTTAGAGTGATTAGTTTATTTAATGATGGCGAAAATGAGGTTTTACAGGTAAGTGCTTTAATAGATAAGCAAACTAAGTTAGAGGATGATTTTGAAAGTGAAGGTTATACTTTGGATAAGCCTAATGTGATTTTAAATCCATATGGTAATTCACCCCTTTCGGCTTTGGTTATTTTTGAGACTGAGGCGTCAGAAGAGGTTAAGGTGACAATTGAAGGTAAGGATGAGCTTTCTACTTATACACACACTTTTGACAAGGAAAAGGTTCATTATTTGCCGATATATGGACTTTATGCGGGAGTAGAAAATGAAGTTATTATTTCAGCTGGAGATAAGGAAAAGGTGTTAAAGATTAAGACGGATGATTTACCTGATGATTTTATAGTGCCGACTAGTGTTTTTAAAGATGAAAGCAGGCTTACTAATGATTTATATTTTTTTACACCATCTTCTAAGGGTTATATGTGTGCTTATGATGTGAACGGTGATGTTAGATGGTATTTATCTCAAAGGGCTATTTGGGAAGTTAACCGTCTTAAAAATGGTCATTTGCTTGTAAGTACGGAAAGGCTTGTTAATGAACCTTATTATTCTACGGGCTTATATGAAATGGATATGCTTGGTAAGATATATACAGAGTATAGTTTGCCAGGTGGATATCATCATGATTATTTTGAGATGGAAAACGGTAATTTACTTGTTGCTTCTGATGATTTTGATAATGAAGAGGGAACGGTTGAAGATTATGTAGTTGAATTAGACCGGGAGACGGGTAATATCGTTAAAACATTTGATTTGAAAGATATTTTGAATATGGAAGATGGCAAGAGTGAGAACTGGATAAGTTATGATTGGTTTCACAATAATTCGGTTTGGTATGACAAGAAGAGTAATTCGATAACTTTATCTGGGCGTCATCAAGATATAGTTATTAATATTGATTATGATAGTGGTAAGCTTAATTGGATACTTGGTGATAGTACTAATTTTAGTGAGGAGTATCAGAAATATTTCTTTAAACTTACGGATGGTGAGTGGCAATGGTCACAGCATGCGGCGATGATTTTGCCTAATGGTAATGTGTTTTTATTTGACAATGGTAATAATAAATCGAAAAATAAGGATGAGTATGTTAAGGCGGAGGACAGTTATTCAAGAGGAGTTATTTATAAGATTGATACGGAGAAAATGACAGCTGAAGAGGTTTGGGAGTATGGAAAGGAAAGAGGTAGTTCATTTTATTCTCCATATATTTCAGATGTTGATTATTTAGATGATGGTCATTATATTGTACATTCTGGAGGTATTTCTTATAAGGATGGAGTTATTCAAAATCAGCCAGCTGGTATTGCGGAATCTGATGAGCTTGTTAGTGATACAGTGGAAATTTTAAATGACAAGGTTATTTTTGAAATGAAATTGCCGACGAATAATTACCGGGTGGAAAAGATGAGTTTATATGGTGATGGTGAATTTTCTTTAGGTAAGGCTAAAAGAGTTGGCAGTTTAGGGGTGAGTCCAATTTCTGATCAAGAGTTTAAGTTTATGATGAACGGAAAGAAGATAGATGATGATTATAAGAGTCACGATATAAGTATTAAGCAGGAAAGTGACAGGTTAGTGGTTAGTGGAACTTTTAAAAAGGGTACACCAGTTAAGGTTATTTTATATAAGGATATGATGGAAAATATATATTTGATGCGGGTTAGCAAAACTCCTTATACGGCTTTATGTGTTGATTTGGGTGATAGTTCTTTAGATGATGAGGATATTGTGGCGACAAAATATATTAATAGTAGTGGTCTTACTGGAAAATATACGATATATATTGAAATAGATGGTGTTTTATATAATACTAATGAGTATGTTAGATTTTAGGTTATACTTTGATTTGTCATATTTGATATTTTGATGTATAATCTTTTTCTATGAGGTGGTATTTTTGAGGGCGACAATAGTTTATAATCCAAATGCGACTGGCATGAGTGAAGAGGTTTTAAAAGGGATGAGTAGGATTTTGATTAATCAAGATATTGAAGTTTGTGAGCGTGAGAGTAAGTATCAAGGTCACAGTGTACAGTTAGTTTGTGAAGCTAATTTAGATAGTGATTTAATTGTAACAATGGGTGGCGATGGTACTTTAGGTGAAGCTTTTAGGGCTTTTGGCGAGGTTCAGCAGAAAGCTAATTATTTTCATATGTCAACTGGTACGGCTAATGACACAGCACATAACTTTGGACTTTATCAAGGTTCGGTTTATTCTTCGATGAGTCTTTATGAAAATTTAAATAAGTGTATGACTTTTGATGTTGATATGCTTACAGCAAATGGTATACCGTTTGGTTATGTTTCATGTTGCGGAACTTTTACTAATTTGACTTATGAGACACCTAAGAGTTTTAAGAAGACTTTTGGCAAGATGGGATATTATATGTTTTCTGGTATGATGGGACTTTCTTGTTTACCGGATGTTATACATAAGCCGCTTAAAATTAGTTATGAGATTAATGGGGAACAAAAACTTACTTCGGCTTTGACAATGATTGTGTCTAATACAAAGACTTTTGCGGGATTTAAGTTGTTTCCAGAAGCCTCTATAACTGATGGAATATTTGAGGTGACTATTTTAAAAAGCTTACCTGGAGCTCGGACGATGAGAGCTTTATCTGAACTTTTATATAAAGATGGTGAAAGGTTTGATGTGTCTAGGTATAGCAAATATATTGAGAGTTTTCAGACTGATGAGTTTAAGGTGATATTTGAAAATGGTGAACCGAGACTTGGTTTTAATCACGATGGTGATCATGCTTTTGTTTCTTTAAATGATGATAATAGTTTGGAATATAAAATTTCTGGGAAGGTTAAAATGTTATTACCGCAAAGAGCTATGCAAAAATAGTTTTTTGTGGTTTCTTTTTGCCTTTTTTTTCATATATATATGATTAGGAGGTGTGAAATGGAGTATAGAGGAATAGATGTTTCTAAGTATCAAGGAAATATTAATTTTAAAAAGGTAAAGGATGCGGGTGTGCAGTTTGTAATAATTCGTATTGGTTATGGTCAGTATGAGAGCCAAAAGGATGAAAAGTTTGAGGCTAATTATGAAGGATTTAGAGAAGTTGGCATACCTGTTGGTGTTTATTTATATTCATATGCGAAGAGTGTTAATGATGCGAAAAAAGAGGCTAATACGGTTTTGAAATGGCTTAACGGCCGGGAACTTAATTTGCCTGTTTATTATGATATAGAAGATAAATCACAGATTAATCTTGGTAAGGGCACACTTACTAATATGTGTGAGGCTTTTTGCGATACTATTGAAAAGGCTGGATATTGGGCTGGTGTTTATACTAATAAGTATTTTTTTACAACTTATTTAGATTATGAAAAGCTTGAAGAAAAATATACAATTTGGGTGGCTCAATATAATGATACGAATACTTATAGAGGAAAATATGATATGTGGCAGTATACATCTTCTGGCAAGGTTAATGGAATAAGTGGTAATGTTGATATGGACATTTTATATCGCAATATATTTGAAAATCGTGGTGATGATATTGATAGTAGTTCTTTACCTAATTTGAGTGGTTATAAAGGTAATTCAATTGTTGATGCGTTAAAGTCAGTTGGTTATGATAGTTCGTTTGAGGCTAGAAGAGAGTTATATAAGGAAGCTGGTTTTACAGATAATTATACGGGAACGGCTTTACAAAATGAAAATTTACTTAAGGCTTTACAAGGTGACGGCTCTGGTTATTATAAAAGTGATTATAAAGGGTTATCTTTTGTGGATGGACTGAAATCTATTGGTGTGGATTCTAGTTTTGCAAATAGGAAGAGAATAGCTAAAGCAAATGGTATTGATAATTATACAGGTTCTGCTATTCAAAATATTAAGTTACTTAATATGTTAAAAAAAGGTAATTTAAGAAGAGGATAAATTAGTATTTTAATTTTATGAGATATTGTCATAAAGTTAAAAATATGATATTATGTATATAGATGAGAGAAATCTCATATAATAAAAAGGAACATTCAATACTGCAATGTTGAATGCGACCAATTTGGTTTGTCGCACCTAAATCATTGAAGAAAATGAGTTAGGTGCGTTTTTTCTATTTAAATAATATAATAAATATTAAAATAAATAGAAGTGATATTATGAAATAAAGAGCTTTTTCTCTTTTTGTCATAAGCATCACCTCCTTGACAATGGAGGTCGCACCAACTCTATTGAATATTCCTTGATATAAGTATAGCAAATGGTGATATAAGTTACAATGTTTTTTATTGCTTTTTGTTATAAACTTGATGTGTTTATTGACGCTAGGATTTTTGCCTTAATTTTTTATTATAAAATAGCCATGTTTGAACTGAACTCCAAAAGTTGGACAGTTTATTAATAGTTTCTAATTAGAGGAGAGAGTGTAAAATAAAGTATGTAAGTTTTTTACTTACACACTTTTTAAGTATGATAAAATATAAGAAAGAGGTAAAAATATGAGAAGTAAAAATAAAAGTAAAAATGAATTGGTAAAAGCAATAATAGATACATATCAACCAGAAACAGCTAAAGATGTTCAAGATGCATTAAAAGATATTTTTGGGCCTATGTTTGAGGCTATGTTACAAGGAGAAATGAATAGTCACTTAGGATA
>CALVVS010000037.1 GCA_944363925.1 uncultured Bacilli bacterium
TAGAACAAAATGCCAAAATAAATTTTGACATTGGCTTACCTCACGGTAAGCTGTTTCTACTTCATAGCAGCCTTAGGCTCCTCCATAGACCAATATCGGATAGTCGCTACCCTAACTTATATTTGTCAAAATTTATGATTAAACAGATTGTTCAATATTTTTCATATATATTTTTAACCCTTCGAACATTATATTTACTGATGCATTATAATCACGGTCATGTATAGTATGACATACTGGACACTCCCATTTTCTTATACTTAAATCTTTTACTTCTTTATTTTGATAATTACAAACATTACATATCTGACTACTTGGATAATATCTATCTATTTGGATTAGTTTTTTATTATTCCAAGTTGCTTTATATTTAAGCATCCTTATTACCTCAGAAATGGGATTTTCATTTAGTCCTTTAGCTATATAGTGATTTTTCTGCATACTTTTTACATCTAAATTTTCAGTTACTATAATGTCATTTTCTTTTATTAGTTTATTTGTAATATCATGTATCATATGTTTCCTGGCATTTCTTATCTTTTGATACATCCTTTGTATTTTAAGTCTCATTTTATATCTGTTTTTACTTCCTGGCTTACATCTTGAAATTCCTCTTTGAAGTCCGATTAATCTTTTAGTATTTAATTTAATAGTATTTTCTATTTTTTCATTATAAGATGTTACTATTAAATCTTTTATTCCTAAATCTATTCCTATGATACTTTTTGGAGTAAAAGCTGGCCTAATTAAAGGTTCTTCTATTAAGACACTTACATAATACTTGCCAGCTTCTTTTTTAATAATGGCACTTTTAATATTACCAGATATTACTTCTTTATTTCTATATCCTCTTATTTTTACCTCTTTGAGTTTTGGTAAAGTAATAATTTTATTTTTTAAATCTAATTTGATAGAATTATATTCTTTACCTTTATAACTACTTTTAATATTATTTGTTTTATATCTTTCATGTACTCCTTTTGCTTTAAATTTAGGATAACCACTACCATTATAGAAATTTTTAAAAGCATCTCCTAGATTAAACAAACTATTTCTAAGGGCGCAGCTATCAACCTCTTTTAGCCACTCTTTTTCTTTAGAAAGTGAAGGTAATAATTTTATTTGGTCGTAAGCCGATTTACTTTTACCTGTTTCTTTATATTCTTTTATTTTATCATCTAGAAAATAATTATATACAAAGCGGCAGCAGCCAATTGTTTTATTAATTAATTGTTCTTGTTTTTCATTTGGATAAAATCTAAAAACATAACCTTTTAATATTTGCATATTCTCACCTTCTATCAATGTTGCAATCAATATATCACAAACAATTGTTCTTGTAAATAACTTTTTGTAAACTTTTTGAGTTTTACAAAGCAAATTCCTAGTACATAAAAAAATTGTGAACAAGTCACAACTGTAATTTTTAAAATTGGTGGAGTCGATTGGTTTTTCACCAATTTCTGTTGAAAACAACTGTTTTAATCCATATAACTACGACCCCATATAATTTTTTTTGGGAATAATTATAGCTAATGGGTCATCTTGATGCTTTCCAGAATATATCTGTGCTCTTTCTAGCATAGTGGGTGTATAAATCATTATACTATCTGGCATATTATATCGTAAAAAAGTACCAACAATTGCTTCACCAGATGCAATAACACGAGACCTTGAAATTATTTGATTCATTGACCATCCAAATAATTCATAAAACTTTTTACCTCTATCAACTATACGATTTAAGATAACCTCATCGACCGGTAATGGATTCACAACAATCCCTTTGTATCCAATAATATCCATTAGCTCTGGAAACTTTTCACTTAAAAGAGAAAATTTCATTCCTTTTGGTAAATACTTACAAAAATTATTGATGTTTTTCTTTAAATCAGATAGCATAGAAATGGTTTTATCGGGCTGTTCAAGTGATAAATCAAAAAATATAGCTTCTGGATTATTACATTTAAAGCCTAGTTTTCTAGTCATTTTAGTAATTTCATCAAGTCTTTTTATTCCGTTTTTTGTAGTATTTCCAACATCATCTATTCTAAAACCAGCTTCACCCTTACCTTTAATGTATGATGGGCAAAATAAAGAATAGAACTGTAATGATTGATTTTTAGCTAAAATGTCACATATTTTTTTTGTAACCAATTTATTACGCCAGCCAACCACTTCAATTGTTTGTAAGTATCTAAACCACGTCATAATTTTTTCATCAAAGTTTGTTATATTAGCAACATTTTTTAAATCGTCAAAATTTTCCTTAGATATTTTTTCTCCTTTTAAAAAATCATTTAATTTTTTATTAATATTGCTAACCATAATCTTAAACCTCGTTTTCGCTATTTATTATAACTTAAAAGCCAATTGCTGTCGACAGATAGTTATGTATTGTTTTATATGTTAATAATATATCGTTATAGTATGATGTGGTGGTTTTTTGTATATCTGTTTATTTCTTGTATTCCATATAATATTATCTAATTCAATCGAATTAATATTGATATAATGTTCTTTTAGTTTTTGTTTCATTAATTCTAATACATATAAAGTGTTTGCTCTTATTTCAACTTCCATTCGACTATTATGTTTTATTGACTTTCCTTTTAATATTTTATCTAATAATTTTTTATTATATTTTAAAATACCATATTCTTCAAAAAGTCGAGGAAGGGCATAATCAGCTCCTCCTGTTAAACTATCAATGCTTTGAATGTTATTTTTTATTGTTTTTGACAAATGGAATAAATCATTAATTAATAAAGTTGCTCTTTTATTAAAATGAATTGTTTTTCTTTTAAATTTACTTTTATCATCAAAGTGTTTAAAATTAATAACAATATAATTCAAAAGTTCTTGAACTGTTTTTATTGAAAACAATTCTGTAAAAAATAAATCTTTTTTATAATATATTATTTTTATTGTTTCTTTTAAGAGTTTAAATCTTTTATCAAACATAGGTGGAAGTTGACCATTATATTCCATAATTTTCTTAAAATCTTTTTTTCTCATATTATATAAATAATTTATATCTAAAAATTTTGGATTTAATTTTACTTCTTTTAAAATGGCATAAAACAATGCTTCAGAGCCACCATAATAATTATGATTAAATTTTATTTTCCAATTTCTGTTTTTCCAAAAGCAAAAATTCATAGATTCACATAAAAAAGCGAAAATAATTAATTCTTGTTCGGTAAGTGTAACTGTCTCATTTTTAAGCCAATAATGATAGTCCCAAGTACTAATAGTATCTAAATATCTATTCATATTGTCTTTATCAATAGAAACATATTTACTATTTTCATTGATATATTTTAAAGTATCAAGCATTTCCATATTACTTCAACAAATAATCTTATTCTTCAACTTTAGGCATTGGTAAATCAAAAGTTACATGACTATACTGTTTTACATTTTGGCTTTTACATAACTCTGAATACTTATCATCCCATGACAAACGATAAGCCTTATTAATATCCAGATTTAATATTTCTACCCATTTTTTTACTACTTCTCTAGGATTTTCGGTATTACTCTTATTTTCCACTTCTAATGCAATACCAAACGGATATTCATCTACTGATATTTCAACTTCATCATTAGTAAATATCGTTCTATATCTTTCGTAGCTCTCTATATCTTTCATTTTTAGAACATTATTTATTAAAAACATCAAGTTATCATATTCATCATATTTAATTGATACTTCGACTTCTTCCTCTTTATTTACGTCTGTAGATGTAGTGTCTGGTACTCTTCTTTTCCAACTGATTTTACATTTTGCAATTTCATCATTTTTTGTAATTCTGATTCTAAATCTACCATCCACTTCTTTAGAGTAAAAACTCATTTCACTATTTGGGTGGTCAAATTGGGACGTCTTTTCATAACTTCGTTTACCCATTTTTAATCCTTTAACTGATTTTAATTTTTCAATTATGCTATCTAGTTTTTCTGATGCAAAATAATATCTTACTTCATATTCCATAATATTAATCTCCTTTATCTAATAATAAATCATATATTGCCATTTCTTCTTTAACTGCTGTATCTAAATCTGCAAATCTTAAATTATAATCTGTAAAATTTTCATCTTCATAATCTGAGTTAGAAACTATATCATTAAAAACATTTCTATTCAAACTATGAGTTAATCCATTAATAAATTTTTTTATATCCTCTTTTTTTCCATAAATATCCATAATTCTATTTTCAATATTTGGTAATTTTTTGATATAAATATTAATTCCTGGTATTTGTCTTTCAGAAATTGTTGTTATCATTTCAACTCTCTTTGTAAAATCATAATTATTATTTTCAAAAAATGACCTTAACTTCGACAAACTAATTTCATCTTGAAATATCTGTGTTTTTTCTTCATTAAATGTTTTTTGTTCTACATGGATTTGACCTTTTAAAAATATGCATTTCTCACCAATAGTGTTTAATACTTTGCTTGACCTAATCCTTACCGACCTATTTCCTGTTTTACTTTCAAAATAATACAGTTTTTCTAGTGAAATTCTGTCAAAAATGTTTTTTCCATAAAGATTTTGTATTGCTTTAAAAACGCTACTATTTACTTTACAAGAAAAGTTATTTTGTAGTTTAATTATGGAATCATCAACTATATATCTTTTTTCATCACCACAAATAATTTTATCATAAACATCTAACATTTTCTTTTTTAATTTTGAACTTAATGGGTAATCTTTATCTGTCTTTATTTTATCTACTATACTAGTAAGAGTAGAGAGTGCTCTACCATTATATTTTCTATTTATAATTAGTTCAGATAATTTATCAATTGTTTTATCATCAAAATCATGAGTGGCATTTAATATTTTTATTAAATATTCTGAAATATTTTCTGGATTAATACTTGAAATATTATATTCACTAAATTTAGTAACATTTAATCCCTGCTCTTGTAGTTCAGATATTTTCTTTTCGCTTTAAGAAATAAGAATAAAATGTTCTTTTGCGAGTCCTAATTTTGATAATAATTTTATAACGATTCCATATTTTCTACAATCATTAAAGTTTTTATTTCCTATCAAAATTCTTTGAGCATCATCTCTATTTTTAATTCCTATATATTCTCCATTTGTATTTCTTCCAGAAACTTGTAATTCTAATTCTTGTAACTTATAATGTAATCCCCAACCTTGTGCTTCTTGTGGAAGATGAATAAAAATACCTTCGTTTTCTGATATTGTTTTAATAGCATTAAATCTTTGAGATTCACAATCACAGTGTGTATCACCATACATTCCAAGCAAACACTCACATTGAAGCCTTAAAAATATATCCTTCTTATGAAACATTTTCTTTATTTCTGAAAAATAATTTATGCTTTTTTTGGGTATAAAATTATCAATAGCTTTATTTTTGATAAAAAGTAAAATGTTTTCACTAGTTAATCCATATTCTTCAATTTCTTTTTGGTCAGCTTTATAACAAATAGCTAGTGTCTTTCCTTTAAATAAACTATTTTCTTGTTGTAAATAGAACGAAAACTTATTTTCCATACTAATCACTCCATAAAGTTAATTTTCTTAATTATATCATCAGCACTTTTTTTTTGTAAATATTCTAAATACTTTTATTAATTGTAGTTTTTTTATGTCAAATTTGTATTTATCAATTTTTTACTATTTATTGGTAAAGCTGTTGCTGTTAAAAAAATCAAGAGGGTTTAATCTCTTGATTTATTAAAGTGGTCAAAATCAGATTCTCTTAGAGTAAATTTATATAAAGTGTTATTACTAATGATTAGGAATATACTTTCATAATTTTCTCTAACTTCAAAGTATAGAATTGGTGAGTGTAGTTCTTCTTCAACGTCTACTAAATCATTAAAGTTTTTAACGTTGATAATGTCATATTTATCGATGTCTGGCATATTATGTGTCTCAGCAATTATGTCACCATATTCTTTTAAGATTTTATTAAGGGCAAGAACGTATTCAGATTTTCTAGTTACAGCAAGTAGGCTCTTAACTAAAACTTTAAAGACAATTAAAGCAATTACTAATACGACTGCGCCAACAGCAACTAATGGAATATTTATTTCTTTTTCTGTGCTGGCATCTTTATAAATTGTATTACTTCCATGATTAACATAATTTGGTTTTATATTGATTGTTTGCTGTAATAATGGAATTTCTAAAGTCATGGTGTTTGTTTCTTTTAAACCTTTTTCGGTTTGACCTTTTAGGCCAGCAGTAATATTAATATTCATACTTAAATCAACTCTAGCATCGATTGACAAGCCATATTGATTACGGAAGTCAGTCATAATTTGATTATATTGTTCATAATTTAAGTCGATATTTTTATTTATACTGAATGTTTTTCCACTACCACTTTGGTTTGCTTGATTAACAACTGGATAGGCTTTAGACCATATTTCAACGTCTTTACCATCAGTGTTTTGATATAAGCCTCTAGCGGTAGCAACTATTTCATAGTTATAGCTATAGTCTAAATCTTCTGTACTTTGGAAAGTATAATTAGCGTCGACATTAATATGATCAATTAACGAGGTGATATATTGTTTATTCATGCCAATATACGGTGTTGTGAAAAAGCTATTATCTTTTAGATATACTTTATAGTTTAAGTTTGAATTATAATTATATGAATATAATTCTTCTTGTCCAGCTTGGGCTGGATTTAATCCTTTTACGATTGAAACAATGGATGCTATCATTACAGCAATGACAACAATTAGTAAGACTACACGTACCCACTGTTTTAAGATGATTTCTGTTTCATTTTTTTGTCTCATTTTCTTTCTCCCCTTCTTATGATATTGCACCACTTAACCAGACTGATGGATAACCAATATATGGTACAACAAATGATACTTTACCAATGACGTTTTCCATAGATACTTTTTCGGCATCTCTAGTATTGTTATGATCACCTTTGGTAACAAATAATTTATTACCATATTCATCGTTAGTGATTTCAACTATTCGGTGAACAACGTATTTCGTGCCACTGACGAATTGAATTATATCGCCTTTTTTTAGTTCATCTTTTTCTCTTGTATTTAGTTTGTTGATGACAACAGCGTCACCTCGATTAAATGTTGGCGACATACTTCCTGATAAAACGGCAATTGGTTGATATTTGAATAATCCCATTACGAAACCGGCAAGCATGGCTATTAATATAAATACTGGTACATAGACAACAGGATTATATTTGCGTCTTTCTCTTTTTGAAAGTCTTTCAGCTTTATTTACATGAACATAATTCATATAAACATAAACTGCTAACGGTAACAAGACACCAACAAGTGATGTTCCAAACCAATCTAAACTTGGTATGATTGGTACGATAAATGGTGGAACTGTTACAAATAAACGATAAACTATACTGAATTTAGCTCCGCCTATATATACTAGATAAGTACAAACTGCACTTTCTAATATAGATGGTATTAAGGTTGTCGATGTATAGATAAAGCCTTCTTTGACGGTTTCATAGTTACTAGCAATATCGAATATATTTATGTTTATTGCTAGAAGTAAAAATGTCGTTAAAATGAAATTTATTATTTTTTTCTTTTCATTTTTAATTAAGGCTTCTCTTATAAATTCTTGGAAGAATATTAGGCCAGCAAAACTCCAAAGGTTTTTGATGATACTGAATAAATCTTTAGCGTATGGTGTTCTTTCAAAGCCGAATACTAATCCAAGTAAGAAATAAACAATTATATAAGCTATTAGTGCAATAAGTAGACTTTGTGTTTTGTCTTGTTCTCCTTTTACTCTAATTGAGGAGTCACGACTTAAGAATACAGCTATGGCGCATAGTAATATCCACATCATTGGATGAATTATTTCGTTATAGTAGTCGAGACCTAGAGGAGTAATGACAAAAAAGTTTAAAATCATATATATTACTAAGGAACTATATATGATTATGTTTTGTTTCATAAGCATACCCCTTTTTATTTTTCCTTACTATTATTTACTATAATGAATTATAACATATCATTAAGAAGTTTACAACTATATACGGTAAAAAAAATAGACTTTGACATTTTTGTTCACAATAGTTTAAAAAAATACTCAAGTTTTAAGTTTGAAAATAGGTTAAGAAAACTTCTAAGTTTTACAGTTAACTATAATATTATGACCTATTCATTGTCACAAATGCATCCATAATTGCAATACTTACACTAGTAGCTATTTTAGACTTTAATATAGTTGCAAGCATAGCTACCCCTTGTTCTGTAAAGACTGTATGTCCTTTTCTAGAACCACCTTTTGAAGTAGCAAATTGCGACTTCAAAAAATTATATTCACCTTCGGTAATTCTAAAGAAAAATCTTTCTGGAAATTTTTCCTTATTTCTGTTGACTGCTTCATTAATTCTTTTTGTCTCAACTTGATACAATTTAGCCAAATCACTATCTAACATCACCTGCTTACCTCTTATTTCATAAATCAAATTTTCTATTTTTACATCGTCCAAAACAATATTGTTCATTTTAAAACAACCTTTCTAATTTATTTTCTTAACTTTATTTAAAAGCAAGTTACACACTTCAGTATCACCTATTAAAGTAATCGAAAAGGTCTTATAACCTATTTTATTTATGCTTGACCCACAGTGATAAACTGATATTTTATCTAAAATAAAATATCTATCATGAAAGCTACTATCAAACTTAACTTTTAAATTTTTATATTGCCTATTATATTTTAAAATATCCTGTTTTGTTAACAAATTATTAGGTTTAGTTATAATTGTAACATCTACTTTTAATCTTTTTATAATATCTAAAATAGTATTATCTGCGTAACCATCAATTATAATAAGTTCTTCTTTAGCTTCTTTAAATATATCTTGTATCTTAGAATAGGCATCATAAATTTGACCATTAAAATATATTTCATTTACTTTCTTCCTTTCCTCTAATTTATTGAAGGATGCTTCTAAAACTTTAATTTTGTCATGGTCTTCTAAAACCATATTGTTAATATATTTTTGTTCAAGCAAATCCCTAGAAATATATTTTCTCATAGCCACAAAAGCATCCATAATCTTTATACTTGCTTTAATAGCTATATCAGTATGAATAACACTAGATAACATTGCCACACCTTGCTCAGTAAATACAAATGGTTTATATCTTCTTCCACCTTTTTCATTTGAGGTTCCAGATTGGAACCTCAAAACACTCCATTCTTCATTATTAAGTCTAAACATAAAATTTTCAGGAAACCTTTCACTATTTCTTTTAACAGCTTTATTAATATCTTTTGTTCCGTTTGCACACCCATAAAGTCTAGCTAAATCACTATCTAACATCACCTGCTTACCTCTTATTTCATAAATCAAGTTTTCTATTTTTACATCGTCCAAAACAATATTATTCATTTTAAAACAACCTTTCTAATTTATTTTCTTAACTTTATTTAAAAGCAAATTACACATTTCAGTATCACCTATTAAAGTAATCGAAAAGGTCTTATAGCCTATTCTATTTATACTTGACCCGCAATGATAAACTGCTATTTTATCTAAAATAAAATATCTATCATGAAAGCTACTTTCAAACTTAACTTTTAAATTTTTATACTGCTTATTATATTTTGAAATATCCTGTTTAGTTAATAAATTATTAGGTTTAGTTATAATAGTAACATCTACTTTTAATCTTTTTATAATATCTAAAATAGTATTATCTGCGTAACCATCAATTATAATAAGTTCTTCTTTAGCTTCTTTAAATATATCTTGTATCTTAGAATAGGCATCATAAATTTGACCATTAAAATATATTTCATTTACTTTCTTCCTTTCCTCTAATTTATTGAAGGATGCTTCTAAAACTTTAATTTTATCATGGTCTTCTAAAACCATATTATTAATATATTTTTGTTCAAGCAAATCCCTAGAAATATATTTTCTCATAGCTACAAAAGCATCCATAATTGCAATACTAACTTCTTCTGCGACTTTTGTCCTAAGAACTGTTGCAAGCATAGCCACACCTTGTTCTGTAAAAACATAAGGTAAATATTTTATATTATGGCCTCTTCCGTTCAAGGTCCCAGATTGAAACCTTGAACATTTTTGTACTTCTTCATAAGTTAATTTGAACATATATCTTTCTGGAAATCTATTAATATGCCTTTTAACAGCTTGATTAATTGTTTTAGTACCATTTGCACATTTATAAAGTCTAGCTAAATCACTATCTAACATCACCTGCTTACCTCTTATTTCATAAATCAAATTTTCTATTTTTACATCGCCCAAAACAATATTATTCATAATAAGCCTCCAAATCTTCTAATTTGCCATCGTAAAGTAAACTAATGATATCTATTACCTCATCCTTACATCCTAACTTTTCCGCATACCAAAACAACTTTTTCATATCTCTTTTATCACTTTTCAAATATTTTTTTATACTATACTTTACCATATCCAAATCTAGTCTTTTACGGGATTTAATAACATCACATATTGACCTTTCTAAATCATAAGCTTTAACTATATTGCCAAACTTAGTTTTAACCTCTATAAGTCCAAGTTCATAAATATCTTTGTTAACATAAAACACATTATGTTTTTTTAATTTATAATTAAAATAATTATTACAGACAGTAATATAAAATTTACTACTTTTATTCTTAGAAAAACCTTGAAGAAAAAGGGCCGAAAAATGTGAATAAATGATATTTTCCAAATCTAAAGAAAATATAAAATAATCGTCCTGTTTTCCATCCACACTCATATAAATTCCAGTTCCAACTTTTTTAAGCAAACCTTTTTCTACCATAATTTTTAAATACATCCTATGTATTCCAAGACTAGTTACTAATTTAGAAGTAACATAACCATTATTTAACTTAAGTAATTCCTTTATAATTTCTATAAAACTTTCTTTTTTAAATTCATTTATATTTATTTCTTTCACACTAACCATCCTTTACTATTTTTAAACAATTATATCAAGCGACATTTAAAATGTCAAAACAAATACAAAAAAATATAATACATAAGATACAAAAGAGGCGTATTACTTTATAGAATAAAGGTTTATGCATTTTTATCTTTAAAATTCAAGTTTACTATAATGATTTATAACATGTCATTAAGAAGTTTACAACTATATGTGGTAAAAATCAACTTTGACATTTTTGCCTTAGGAAATAAAAAAATGTCCAAGTTTTAAGCTTGGACATATGTTAAGGAAACTGTCAAGTCAGCAGATGATTGGTAAGCATTTTCATTACCCTCTGTTTTATTGACAAATTCAGCTTTGATAGTCAATGTAGCTCTACCACTTTCTTTTGCTAGAGTTGATGTTCCTGGACTAGTTACAGTATATCTAATATTACCGTCATTACTTTCAACTACAGTGTTTCCAGTAAGATTGCCGGCTGGACTAGAACTTAAGTTAGTACCTGATATAGAAATAGTTGACAATCTAGCATCTATTGTACCATTATTAACGATTGGTATGGTATAAGTAACACTATCACCTGGACTTATAAATTCGGCTGAAAATTCAGCCGTTAGGCCATCTCCATCAACAAGAATATTAGCTGTTGTAGGAGGTGTACCCATTTGACTATCGGTAGTTTTATTTGCTCCACTTTGATCTAAACGAACTTCCCATTTTGAAGTGATAGATGCACTACCATTGATATTTAAAGTTTGTGCAAATGCGGCATAACCTACTGCCATAACAAAAACAATAGCTATTAAAGAAATAATTAACGTATTTTTATGTCTTGCTTCCATATTTTCCTCCTTTAGTATTCTATAAAAATGGTATCATAATTAATAGAATATTTCAAGATGATTTTGGATTAATTGACATTTTTACGGACGAAAAAAGAAAAACTTTTGTTAGTTTTTCTTATTTAACACAAATTATTAAGCTTGCGATGCTTTAGTTGTAACAGTAATACCAGCAGTAGTAACAGTTCCAACAGTTGTAGCTGATTCATTAAATGTAGCTGTTACAGTAATTGTAGCTGTTTCATTTGTTCCAATACTCGTTGTTGATAAATTTCCTACTGTATAAGTTATATTACCAAATGTACAAGTAGTTCCTGAACAAGAGCCTTTACTTTGACTTGAAGAATCAGCAGCAACAGTTGGTGTAGCTAAATTAGCAGAAATGCTTCCATAGTTTTTAATTGTTAAAGTAAATGTTACACTATCACCTGGCTGAATTAATGTAGCATTAAGTGTAGCCGTATCATTATTAGTTCCTCCATATACGATAGTTCCTGATGGATCTTTACTTCCACCTTTCCCTCTAACAACATCTACAGCTCCGCTATTCTCATCTTGAGTGTCATCAAAGTGAACATTCCAGTTTGAAGAAATCTCATTGATTGTAGCTGTACCAGTAATATTTAATTGTTGAGTTAAGGCAGCATAACCTACAGCCATGACAAATACTACGGCTAGTAATGCACCAATTAACGCATTTTTATGTTTACTTTCCATTTTTTCCTTCCTTTCTATAATATTCTAAGTAGTTTTTCTACTTTATTAATGATAACAATATAATTATTTATATCAAATCAATTGATTTTTGTTGTGCCTTCTATGCAGATTGTTGTGCAGTAAATGAAACTTGAATTGAAGCGCTGTTATTTGCTTCACTAAGACCACTAAGGTCAGCAGTTGAATCTAGTACAGCAGTTACAGTAAATGTAGTTGTAGCATCAGCTGCAAGAGAGCTGCTTCCTAATGAGCTAACTGTAAAAGTCATATTATTGTTCTTAACAACTGTGTCTGATGGATCACTATCTCCATCACCATCACCTTGTAATGAGATTGTTGGTGCACTCAATGAAGCCTTAATATTACCATAGTTTTGAACTGTAAAGGTATATACAATTGTATCTCCTGGAGCATCAAACTCGGCAGTGATTGTAGCATTATAGTCATCATTAAAGTTGATTACTCCATGTGGAGTTGAACCAGTAGCTCCAGGAGTTTCTGATACTTTAGTTGTTTTTGATTTATCAAAAGCTACTTTCCAGTTTGGGTCTTCTGCACTACCCTGATCGATTGTTGCTTTACTGTTAATAGTTAATGTTTGAGATAGTGCTGCATAACCTACAGCCATTACTAATACAACAGCTAATAAAGCAACGATTAACGCATTTTTGTGTTTACTTTCCATTTCTTTCCTTCCTTCCTATAATATTCTAAGTAGTTTCCCTACTCTATTAAGATATTAACATATTTTTATAAGCAATTCAAGGAGTAGAAAAAATTTTTTTTGAAAAATTTATATTTTGCTTATTATTAAAGGTTTTTTTGGTTATCTAATTGTGTAAAGTTAGCTTACAGATGAAAAAACCTTAAATTATGCTTGGACATAACTTAAGGTCATGGTAAGGGTACTTGTATTTACTTCTGGATAGTGAGTATAGTTTGGATCGAAGGTTACGGTGACACTAAAGGTTTGGGTTTGATTACTTTTAATTTCATCATTTATAGCTATACCACTATGGCTAAATATGATTGCCTCATTATTAGAATCATTAAAATTAAGAACGGATAATTTAGCATCTAAGGTTCCACTATTTTTAACGGTGATATTATAGGTTACAGAGCTACCTGGCATGATTAATTCTGTTTGCATGTCAGCACTTAATTTATCTTCAGAGACAGTAGCACTGATGTTTTTACCTCTATTTATTTCACTAGCAACGGCGATTTCTTCGATGTGGACATCCCATTTTGAGGTTATGTGGGCACTTCCTTCGATATTTAAAGCTTGGGTAAAGGCAGCATATCCAATGGCCATGACAACTACTACGGCTAGTAAAATTAATATTAATGATGATTTATGAGAATCTTCCATATTTTCATCCCCTATTCTGATAAGGTAGTGTGCAATCTTTTATACACTACTACTCGTTTTTTCCTTTATTTATAAGACGTTTTTCTATATTTTTCTTTT
>CALVVS010000038.1 GCA_944363925.1 uncultured Bacilli bacterium
TTCTTACACATTAAGTATATCATATTTTTCTTCTTATGAAAAGACTGTTGACATTTTTACTTTGTCAACAGCCTGAAATACGCATAATCAGCGTATTTAATCATCTTTTTTCTCTAACTTAACTAATACCTCTCTAGGTTTTGAACCATTAGCTGGTCCCACAATTCCTCTCTCTTCAAGCAAATCAATACATCTAGCTGCTCTATTATATCCAAGTCTAAACCTTCTTTGTAAAAGCGAAGCACTGGCCTTACCTTGCGTTATAACAAATTCTCTAATCTCATTATATAAAGGCTCTTCATAATCATCATCTTCTGTCATTGTCGTAGCCCCTCTATCTTCATCTGAAACTGTAAGTGACGTATCATACATTGCTTTTTGCTGAGACACAGTATAATCAACAACCGCTTTAATCTCATCATCACTGACAAAAGTTCCTTGAACACGGGTTGGAATACTCTCACCTTGCGGTAAGAAAAGCATATCACCTTTACCAAGCAATTTTTCAGCTCCACTCATATCAAGAATTGTCCTTGAATCAATACTTGAAGAAACTGCAAACGAAATACGCGATGGAATATTAGCCTTAACAACACCCGTAATAACATCCGTACTCGGTCTTTGCGTAGCTACAATCAAATGAATTCCTGCCGCTCTAGCCATCTGTGTAATTCGCATAATCGAATCTTCAACCTCTTTAGCAGCAACTAACATCAAATCCGCAAGCTCATCGATAATAACTACAATGTAAGGAAGTCTGTTAATTTTCTCATCATCAGGCAAACTCTCGTTTTTCTTATCAACATAAGCATTATATCCCGCAATATTCTTAGTCTTACTGCCTTCAAATAAATCATATCTGTCTTCCATAATCTTTACAATCTTCTGTAAAACAATATTTGCTTTTTTAGGGTCAGTAACTACTGGTGTCAGTAAATGCGGAACTCCATTATACATCGAAAGTTCAACCTTCTTCGGGTCAACAAGTACAAGCTTAACCTCATCTGGTTTTGTTCTCATTAAAATTGACGTAATCATACTATTAATACAAACCGATTTACCACTACCAGTTGAACCAGCAACAAGTAAATGTGGTGTCTTATCAATCTCACACCATACTGGATTTCCCATAATACTTTTTCCAAGTGCGACAAGCAACTTAGAATTATCTTTACTCTTAGGAACAGCCTCAAGTATTTCCCTAATTGAAACCGACATAATCGATTTATTAGGTAGCTCAATACCAACCGTTTTCTTTCCAGGAATAGGAGCCTGTATACGTACATCTTTAGCCCCCAGTTCCAAAGCAATTTCTTTGTTTAAAGCTGTTATTTTAGAAAGTCTGGTTCCAGATTTAATCTCAAGTTCATATTGCGTAACCGATGGTCCAATATTAGCGGCCACAACCTTTCCTTCAACTCCAAAGTCTCTAATAACCTTCTCAAGTTCCATCACATTTTCCTTAATTGAATCTTGATTAGCCTTAATTGCCTCTTTCTTAATCTTTGGTTTAATAAGTAATCCCATCGGTGGTTTATTATATCCTTTGCTATCAATATGTACTTCTTCTTTCTCTAAAGGCACTTCTTCCTTAATCGGTTCTTTTGGAAGTTCATCAATTGAAGAAATAACAACCTTTTTATCCTCATTCTCATATTCTTCTTCAGCCTCTTTGGCCGCTTTTTCGGCCTTTTTATTAATCTTAACTTCCTTAGCTTTCTTTACCTTGTCTCGCATATAACCTACAGCATCATAAATAGATACACCCGTAAACATAATAAGTCCACAAACAATAAGTGCTATGCATACAACTCTTGTACCCTCCAAAGTAAGAAGCTTTACCCCAATCACTGAAAAAATTGCCCCAAGCATTCCGCCACCTTGAATATCTGCTGTATGGTTAACAAAAGCCATTAAATTATCAACTGTCGCTGTAATAATCTCCCAAGCTGATATATTATCATTTCCTAAAGCCTTAATATATTCTGTATGTGATAAAATTAAAACTCCTAAAGCCAAAACATAAAGTCCAACTAACCTAGAAGTTAAAAAATCAGGCCTTTCTCTTTTTACCATCATATATATTCCAGCAGCACCTGTAGCCACCAATGGTAAAATATACCATCCACCAGCCAAAAAGCCTGCGAAACCTTTAATAACATCAGCTGTCACCCCAAATGGGCAGCACCCAATAATCATAATTAAAATTAAAACAATACCTTTTAACTCTATACTATAAGAAGGCTGTTCCTTCTTTTGTTTTCTTGCTTTCTTTTTCGCCATGATATCCTCTCCATTATTACATATCAATTATATCATTTTTCTAAAAAAAACAAAAGAACACAAATAAATTTAACACTTTTTTACAAAATAACCTAACATGATAACATGCTAGGTTATATACTCACAAGACCACAATTAATCATAGAGAAAGCTGAAATGCATTTCCTTGACTTCCATCTCCTCCTGTGATTTGTGTTTCGGTTGTGAGATATAAGACTGGGCGGACCGCCGGAGTTTGACAGTTGAATGAAATTAATATAGATAGTTTACCTTTATAAAATAAGGTTTTTATTTTGTCAAGTTTTTATTATTTTTATGTTGTACATTGTTATACGTTGTGATATAATGTATATAGAAGGTAGGTTTTGATTATGTATTTAAAAGCTTGTCCTGGATATAAAGGCAAAATCTATTTATCCTTTGTTCAAGGGTATAGAGATGAAAATGGTAAAGTTAGACAAAAGACCATAGAAAAAATAGGATATCTAGATGATTTAAAAAAGCAATTTGATGACCCTATTGCTCATTTTAAACAAATAGCTAAAGAAAAATCTAATGAAGAAATTAATGAACTAGTAATTAAAAATCTAAATACTAAAATAGTTAATGAAAATGACAAACAAAAAAACTTAGGATATCTTGTTATAAAACAACTCTATAATGAACTTGGTTTAAAAGAATTTTTTAAAGTCAAACAAAAGAAACTTAAAATGAATTATGATTTAAACTCTATTTTCGAACTTCTAATTTATTCGAGAATTTTATTCCCAGCTAGTAAAAATGAAACTTATAATAATAAAGATATATTTTTTGATAAATTTGATTTTTCATTAAAAGACTTATATCGTTCCCTAGATTATTTTAGTGGTTTTAAAGATGAACTACAAACTCTACTTTGGAATAATACTAAAGATAAATATAAAAGAGATGCTTCTACTTCTTATTATGATTGTACTAATTATTATTTTGAAATTACTTATAACGATGAAGATTTAATTGATGAAAATGGTAATATTTTAGAAAAAGGTTACAGAAAGAAAGGACCTTCTAAAGAACATAGACCAGAACCTATTATTGGTCTCGGACTACTGATGGATAAAACTGGTATACCTCTTTCTTATAATTTATTTCCAGGCAATCAAAGTGAAAAAATTACTCTAAGACCAGCTTTAAAAAATACAAAGTCTAACTTTGGTATTGATAGAACTATTGTTGTAGCTGATAGAGGTTTAAATACTTCTGATAATATATTTTTCTTAGCTGGTAAAAATGATGATAAATCAAACAAAGATGGTTATGTATATGGTCAAAGTGTGCTTTCTTCTGACAGAGAATTTAAAGAATGGGTTTTAAATCAAGATGGATATATTACTGATATATTTACCGAAGATGGTGAAGAAATACATTTCAAACACAAATCTAGAATTTATGCCAAAACTATTCAAATAGAAAGAGATGGCAAAAGAAAAAATAAATATACTGTTTACCAAAAGCAAATGGTTTATTATTCTAAAAAATATGCGGACAAACAAAAATATGAACGTGATTTAGTTATAGCTAAAGCTAAAGACTTAATCAATAATCCAGGTAAATATACTAGAGCTACTTCTGTTGGAGCCGCTGGTTTTATAAACAATATTTCATTTGATAAAACTACTGGAGAAGTTATAGATAGAGATTTATCTTTAAACATTGATAAGATTAAAGAGTTAGAAAAATTTGATGGTTATTATTCTATTGTAACTAGTGAAAAAAATTTATCAGATAAAGAAATTAGAGACATTTATAGTGGTTTATGGAAAATTGAAGAAACTTTTAAAATTACCAAAAGTGATATTAAAACTAGACCCGTTTATGTTTGGACTAAAGAACATATTGAATCTCACTTTCTAACTTGTTTTATCTCTTTAGTTATACTTAGATTACTCCAGTACAAAACTCATCACATATACTCTACTAAAGAGCTTATAAATTCACTTAAAAAATGGAGTTGTTATAATTTAGAACATGATATATATATCAATGTTAATTATTCTAATATACTTAATAACATTTCAAACATATTTAATATTGAATTATCTAATAAGTACATTAATTGGAAAAAAATTTCAAATTTATTAAAATAATTTTTATTGTACAACATTCAAAAAATGAGTTAAGCCTTATTTTTATTGGCTTAACTCATTTTTACTGTCAAACTTAGGTTTCTAAAAAAAACAAAAGAACACAAATAAATTTAACACTTTTTTACAAAATAACCTAACATGATAACATGCTAGGTTATATACTCACAAGACCACAATTAATCATAGAGAAAGCTGAAATGCATTTCCTTGACTTCCATCTCCTCCTGTGATTTGTGTTTCGGTTGTGAGATATAAGACTGGGCGGACCGCAAAGGAGTAGGGCACGAGGGCGTTAATGACATAGCCAGCACCGTCCAAATGGGCCGCATCACCACTATTACTGGCATGAGGAGCCTGTAACCATTCATCTACTCCACTAAATAAATAATCACTATTTTTACAACTATCTCTATAGTCATAAAGTGCGGTTGACAAACAGCTACTTCCTGCCGCATATCCATAGTCACTTGGATACATTAATCCTATATATTGTTTTGTACTTGCTGGGTTTCCACTATATACTTGACTGCTATCTCTTTCAGCATTATAGTAGCCACTTGCTGTAAGCGTAGTTCGGTTGCTACTTGTTGGCCCACCTAAATAATATGTCTCTTTTGATATCATATTTTTATATGTACTATCTATACTATTATAATAGTCTCCATTTAAATAACTTTTTAATGATGTATTATTCCAATTATTGTTATTAGTTGAATACCATTGCATTCTTCCTATACTCTCATTTCTGATTATTTTTATTTTTCCATCTATTACTCCTAGTATTCTCCATAGCTCATTATTAAATGATACATAGTTATTAGGGGTTTTTCCATAATACCTAATATCTCCATGTTCATCTTTATAGAGTTCATCTTTTTTCTTATCTAAAATTTGATTTATTACATCTGTACCTACTCCAGGTGTATATGGTGGAAAACATACTCCATACAGTTCATCTATCGCATCTTGAACATTTGTACTTTGTAGGCCACTTACACTATTATCATATGTTGTTTGATTACTTGGAAAATATGTCGCTGCTATTACGCTTATACTAAATGCGGTTATTACTCCTATTACAAATCCTATTATTTTTTTCTTTATTTTTTCTTTCATTTATACCTCTCCTATCCTATCCATATTCAAAAAAAAAAAAAAAAAAAAAAAAAACAAGTAATATTTTCGGTAGATAATCTATTTTCTTTTGGCTTAATTTTTACTATTATAGAAAAAGTCTGAATATTACTATTCAGTACTTAAGATTAAAATTAAATTAACAAAAAAAAGAAAGAATTACTTATCTTCCTTAACATCTTTGTTTTTATCATTTTTCTTATTTTCATCAGATTGAGTAGTTTTTAACACTTCTTTTCTAGATAAATTAAGTCTACCTTTTTTATCATAACCAAGTGATTTAACTAAAATCTCATCACCAACTTTAACCATATCACTAGGTTTTTCAACTCTTTTAACATCCAATTGTGAAACATGAACTAATCCCTCACATCCCGGCCAAAGTTCTACAAAACAGCCAAAGTCCTCTACCTTTACAACTTTACCAGTATAAACTTTATCTTCTTCAACCTCACGAACTATATCCTTAATTCGTCTTGCTGTCTCATCAATAATATCTTTATCAGTGTGGTAGATAACAACTCTACCATCATCTTCTAAATCAACCTTAACCGCATTAATATCATTAACTGAATTAACATGACTAGACTCTAAAATAATCTTCGTAATCATATCGCCACCCTTACCAATAACATCTTTAATCTTATCAGGGTTAATCATAAACGTCATCACTTTAGGCGCATACTTACTAACTTCTTTACGTGGTTCTGATATTGCTTTAAGCATTACATCCAAAACTTGAAGTCGAGCTTTTTTAGCTTGCTCTAAAGCTTCTTTCAATATTTCTTTGGTAATACCTTTAATCTTGATATCCATTTGCAGCGCACATACACCATCTTTAGTACCAGCAACTTTAAAATCCATATCTCCTAGATGGTCTTCCATTCCTTGAATATCAGTTAAAATTGTATAATCAGCACCATGTGTAATTAAACCCATTGCGATACCTGCAACCGGTGCTTTTATCGGTACACCCGCTGCCATTAAACTCATACAACCCGCACATATACTAGCTTGTGATGATGATCCATTACTTTCTAAAATTTCAGATACAACTCTTATTGTATAAGGAAATTCTTCTTCTGATGGAATCACTTGCAGTAAAGCCTTTTCACCTAACGCTCCATGTCCAATCTCTCTTCTTCCAGGTGCGCCATATCTACCAGTTTCACCAACCGAAAATTGTGGGAAATTATAATGTAACATAAATCTCTTAGAATCTTCTAAACCAAGTCCATCCAATATTTGATGTTCACCTAACGCTCCCAAAGTTGTTACTGATAAACTTTGCGTTTGTCCTCTTGTAAATAAAGCAGATCCATGAGTTCTAGGTAAAAAATCAACTGATGCCGAAAGCGGTCTAATCTCATCCATAGCCCTGCCATCTGCACGCATATGTTCTTTAACAACAATTTGTCTAAAAATTTCATACTCAACTTCATTATAAATAATAACAATTTTTGTCTTTAACTGTTCAAGTTCATCAGGCTTCATTTCTTCATTTTCAGTTTCATACCTATTAATCAAATCATCTTTAATCTTATCAAGTGCCGCATATTTTTCTAACTTATCTTTAATTCTAAGTGCCTTATCAATATCATCCTTAATTAAATTAGTCACTTCTTCTTTTAATTCTGAGGAAATTTCCAAACTTTCATATTCCATCTTTTCCTCGCCAATTTCTTTAACAATGCTATTTTCAAACTCTACTAACTTCTTAACCGCTTCATGACCAAACATCAAAGCCTCTAGCATGTCTTCTTCCTTAACCTCTTTAGCTGATGACTCCACCATATTAATCGCCTCAGCCGTACCGGCCACTGTCAAATCAATATCTGATGCGTCAGCTTGTTCTGTCGTTGGGTTAATCACAAACTCACCATTAACCCTTCCAACCTTAACTCCAGCTACTGGTCCATTAAATGGAACCTTACTAATCGAAGTCGCAATTGACGAACCAAGCAATGCCGCAAGCTCTGGTGAATTATCAGGATCAACCGATAAAATAGTATTAACTATCTGAACCTCATTTCTAAAATCATCCGGAAAAAGCGGTCTCATCGGTCTATCAATCATCCTAGCCGCAAGTGTAGCCGCTTCACTAGGACGACCTTCCCTTTTAATAAAACCTCCCGGAATTTTACCAACTGAATATAACTTTTCTTGATAAAGTACCATTAACGGAAAAAAATCAGAAAGAAGTTTTGCCACCTTAGATACCACTACCGTTGATAAAACAACCGTATCACCATATCTAACCAAAACAGCTCCATCAGCTTGTTTAGCCACCTCACCATTTTCGACAACTATCTTTCGGCCATAAAAATCCATTTCAAACTTTTTCTTCATACATCTTGTCCCTTTCTATGAAAAGACACTCTAAAAAGAGTGTCTACTATTTTCTAAGTCCTAAACTTTTAATAATTTCACGATATCTTGTAACATCTTTTTCTTTTAAATATTGAAGCATACTTCTACGTCTACCAACTTTTTTAAGTAATCCGCGACGTGAATGATAATCGTGAATATGTGTCTTTAAATGCTCAGTTAATTCTTTAATCTCTTCAGTTAAAATAGCTATTTGTACTTCAGCTGAACCAGTATCGCCATCTTTTCTAGCATACTTCTTAACTAACTTCGCTTTTTCTTCTTTACTTAAAGCCATTTCCTATCCTCCTTTACTAATCAATACGCTTAAATCTAGGGCCAAAAGATGGAGTTCTTTAAGTCCTGGAAATAAGTACCACTAATAATATACATTAATTTATCAAAAAATGCAAATCTTTTTTTACAAATTTTCTAACACAATTTAATTTGTAAAAACATAAACTTCATAATCAACTATTTTATATAATCCTCTCTAGATATTTCATAACAATAACAATCAACATCAAAAGAAAGCATTGTATATTTTACTCTTTTAATCTCAGCAGTCCTATGAAAACCTAACTTTTCCATAACCTTCTAAGAAGGTACATTAACTATAGCTGCACTCGTCTCAACTTTTCGAATTAAAACTTCTTTAAACATATAATCAAGCATTTTTTTAGCAGCCTCACCGCCCAGACCTAGACCATGATAATTATAATCTAAAAACCATCCAACATCCCTAATATCATCAGGATAATTTAAAATATTTTGGCAACTAACTTATCTGACCAATACATTTATTAGTATCCTTTAAAACAATAGACCACCGAAAAACATTTTTATCTAAAGCATGACTCAATTTACTATATTGCCACTTCTTTTCAATTTCCCAGTCTTCATTGATACTACTTACTAAATAATATCTTGAAACTTTCTCATCAAGTAATATAGTCCATAAAACTTTTAAATCATCCTCACAAGTAGGCCTCAAAATTAAACGGTCTGTTTCTAATACTTTCGAACCTATATACCTCATAATCCACCTACTAAAGCATAACCTCTACTCGCATGTCATCATTATCCTTTTTATAAATAGCTAACTCTTTACCATTTTCATCTAGGCAAAGTACCCTATCAGAATAATTCCCTTTAAACTTATTTCCATTTAATATTTTAGCCTTTAATTCTAAAGAAACGGTCACTTTATCAATATTCAAAACATCCTTAACCTTAAGTAACTTATAATGGCCGCTTCTAATATCATCTAAACTATAAGCCTCCTTAATATCAAAAATCCCTTGACGAGTTCTAATTAAATTGCTCATAGTCCCGGTAACCCCTAAATCATCTAATATATCTCTAATCAAACTTCTAATATAAGTTCCCTTACTAACAGTACACTTAAAAGAAAATTTATTATCCTTAAAATCTAAAAGTTCTATCTTTTTAATCGTAACTTTTTTTCTAGGAAGTAAGACATCTTCACAACTTCTCGCATATTCATAAAGCTTCTTTCCATTAACCTTAACTGCCGAATATAAAGGAACCTCTTGTTCATAAGTCGTCTCAAACCTTTTAAACGCAGCCAAAAGAGAAGACTTATCAATCATCTCTTCTTTCTCCTCTATTATTTTGCCATCTATATCTAAGGTATCTGTTTTAATACCTAAAGTAACCTCCGCAATATACTCTTTTTCATCAGCCGCCAAAATATTATTTAATTTAGTATACCGGTTTAAGCAAATCACCAAAACCCCCGTCGCTAGTGGGTCAAGCGTCCCATTATGGCCGGCCTTCTTCGTCCCAAATAACTTACTTATTATATTAACCACATCTCTACTAGTATAACCTTTTTCTTTGTTAACAATTAAAATACCATTATCTTCTAACTTCAAACGTCGTCCCCTCTCTCGTATCTTTAATCACAATATTTTTCGTAAATAAATCATCCCTAATCGCATCGGCTAAAACATAATTTTTTTCTTTTTTAGCTAAATCTCTCTCTTTAATTTTCTTTAAAATATATTCTTCTAACTCCTTAGAAATTTTATCCTCATCAAGTAAAGAAAGTGAAAGCACAGAATCAAAATCTTCAATTAAATAAATTTTTGTATTATTATTCAAATCACTCTTAATCACATCATATAAAGTTGTCAACATCATCGATGTATTCATATCGTTAGAAAAAGCCTCTTTAAATTTATTTTGATATTCTAAAGCCTTATCATAATCTATCTCACCAATAGAATTATCTTTAATTTTCTTAATCTTACCCTTAAGCTTATTATAAGCATTAGTTGCCATATCTAAACTCTCTAGACTATAAACTAAAACCTTACGGTAATGTGACTGCAGGCAAAAATATCTATAGACTACTGGATCATAACCTTTTTCTATCAAACTATTTAAGTCCTTAGAATCACCCTTAGACTTACTCATTTTGCCAGATTTATCATTTAAAAACTCCATATGTACCCAATAATTACACCACTTGTGTCCTAAAAAACACTCAGACTGAGCAATTTCGTTAGTGTGATGCGGAAAAATATTATCAACCCCGCCACAGTGAATATCCAAATGCTCACCCAAATTTTGTATTGCAATAGCCGAACACTCTATATGCCATCCAGGATACCCATAACCAAACGGACTATCCCACTTTAACTCTTGATCTTTAAATTTAGAATTCGTAAACCAAAGTCCAAAATCAAAAGGATTGCGTTTATTATCATCCACATCCACATCATCACGAACCGCTAAAAGTAAATCATCCTTACTTCTTCCAGAAAGTTCATAATATCTAGGATACTTTGAAGTATCAAAATATATATTACCGCCAGCTTCATAAGCATAACCATCATCAAGTAATTTTTGAATCATCTTAATATAAAAATCTATATTTTCAGTTGCCGGACTTATAATATCAGGTCTTTTAATATTAAGACGGTCTAAATCTTTAAAAAAAGCCTCCGTATAAAATTTAGCTATATCTAAAACAGATTTATGCTCCTTCTTCGCCGCTGTCATTAACTTATCTTCTCCTGTATCACTATCACCCGTCAAATGACCAACATCAGTAATATTCATACATCTTTTAACCTTATATCCTAAATACTTCAAACCTTTTTCCAAAACATCTTCAGAAATATAAGTTCTCAAATTGCCAATATGCGCATAATAATAAACCGTTGGTCCGCAAGTATACATTGTTACCATATCTTTATTAAAAGGAATAAACTCTTCTACTTTTTTTGAAAGCGTATTATATAATCTCATTTTCTCACCTAACCTTATATAAAATTATATCACACATCACTTTATTTTATATGTTTTTTTAAATATATTTTCTATAAATGTCAATTTGACATTTACAAAAAACATGATATAATAAGCCATGCCTAAAAAGGAGGAATTATTTTATGATAATCACAAAAGAAAAAAATTTAAAATATTTATCAAAACTATTAACTACAGTTCAAGAAACACATAGTTATAAAGAAGCAAGAAAACCAATCGTCAGAACAAAATTCACTAAAGAAGACAAAATTAAATTTGCCCTTGATTATTATGACAAATTTGATCAAAGTTTATTAATAACTTTAGAAGAAGTCAATAATAAAGCATTAAAAAGACAAATAATCGAATTTATGGCTCGTTACGGTTTATTAAAACTATATCCTAGTTCAGAATATGAACACATAAGAAAAATTAGTGAATTAGAATTAATAGACCAAAGAATAAGAAGTTTAAATATAGCAAACATAAAAAGAGAATATAACCATCAAAACTGGTTAGAACCATTTGATGAAAACGCTATGTTTGAAGAAACAAAAGCAAAACACCCATATTATCAATATTATCTTGATGTATTTGATAGACCCGTTAAATTTGATAAACAAAAAGCTACTAGCGTCAAACTTGCTATTATAGATCAAGGTATTATTCCATCAAGATGTATCGTTGAAAGCGCCTATCCTTATGTTGCTAAAAACACATTTCCAAAATACATTGAATACATCAAAACATTAAAAGGAGGCAAATAAAATGGTAGAAGATTCCAAAAAAACAATTCAAAAAGTTATTGAACTAATTCAAAATTCAAGCAAACATAAATTTAGAAAAAATGAAAAAATAAATTTTGCCTATAAATATTGGAATATAACCGATAAAGACATAATTGATTTATATCAATATTTAGCCGAAAACAAATCTAAAGAAAATGCTAGACTAGCAAGAGCCCTAAGTTTATTTATAGATGATCAAGATATCACAAATTATCGAAAATTTTACAATGGATTATACCATGAAGATATCGCTAAAATTAAACAAATAACATCTAACATTAAAACAAATGGTAATTGGCTAAGTTTATATAATGAAGAAATAGAATTTACTCCTAAATCTTCTCATACATCACCAACCATTTATAGTTACATGTTGGAAAATGATCAAATATTAACAATTGATAGAGATAAAGCTAATAAAATTTTAGGTATCTTAATGGAAGCAAATATTCCAACCGCTAAATGTATTGTAACAGCTAGTTTCCCATATTATGCACATAATAATATGGATACTTATATTACAAGTTTTCAAAAAATAAAATAACCTATAAAGCAAAACAAACTTTATAGGTTTTTTACTATCTAAGTTTTTTCTCCTTAGCCTCTTCTAATCTATCCTTAGTAATCAAAACATTATTTTCACAAATAATATCATCAAATTGTAAACTAGCACACTGTAAATTTTCTAAATCACCCTTAATTTTTAATAATATTAAAATTAATTCATTTCTATTTTTAATATCTTTCAAATCACCTATAACATCGCTTGCCTCATTAAACCAATCAAGCAAATTATCGGTATTTATACTAAGTCTAGCTGAAAAATCCAAAGCTGTATGAACATCATTCCACTTTTCACCTTCCTCAGCTAAAAATTTGTTAATCTCAGCAAAAACTATTTTTTCTGATAACTTATCAGGTAACCTATCCGCATCAAATAATAAATTATTTACCGTGATCACATTAAAAGAAACATTTCTTCTTAAATCAGGCTCCATCGTAATTTTATAATTAGAACCTAAACTTCTATATCTAACTTTATCTTTATCATAATTTGATATAACCTCAATATTTTCTAAATATTCAAAACAAGCATTTGCTGAAAAATCAGTATAAGCCTCATACTCCTGATCATTAAAATCTTCATCGAGTTTAAATTTCAAAGTATTAATACCAAGCATCTTAATTTTCTTTAAAAGTTCAAGTATTTGTTCAAGCTTATCTTTATTATTTAAAAAATATTGATAAAAGAAATAAAAATTATTACCACAATTCTGCCCTTTAAGTATATTACCCTTCACGTCATAATGACTGTTAAAAAAATACATCAAAGAAGAATATCTATTAATTAATTCTATTTCAAAACTATGTTTTCGGTAAAAATCTTTCATTTTTTTATTATAATTAGAATCCCAAAACATATCCTTATTTTGCTTCAAATCAACTATATTCCAAAGCCTAGTAACCACAGGAATTCTATCATTAAGTTTCATAAGCTCACAAAAATCGTTATTAAACTCCTCAAAATTATTGATTATATGACAAAGTATTATTAAATCTGCTACACTCTCTTTCATAAACTACCTCCGTTTATAGAATACAATACCAAAAAAAATAAAATTTTACAAGCAATAACAAACAATTATTATAAGAACTTAAATAAAACATCACCATAAAAAAGTTCATTTATTTTTTACAAGAAGAGGTGTTTTACAGTAATTCAATTGCCCACTTTTAATATTCCTTTATTGGTCTTATTTTAGTAAATAACAAACTATTTTTGTGGAATTTTTTTATTGACAAATTTATCATAAATTATTTAATTTTCTTTATAAAATAATAAAAAGCCTTGCATAACAAGACCTTAATAAACAAATTGGTGCGGGCGAAGGGACTTGAACCCCCATGCCGTAAGGCGCTAGATCCTAAGTCTAGTGCGTCTACCAATTTCGCC
>CALVVS010000039.1 GCA_944363925.1 uncultured Bacilli bacterium
TTTATATCAAGATTTTCATCTTAATATTTTTTCTTCTAATGTGCCTAGTTTTCCATAAAACTTTTCACACTATCTCAATATTCCTAGAGATTTCTATTAATTCATCTAACTCTTTTTTTGTTTTTCCAAAATGAATATATGGATAAATTATTTGTTCTGCATTAAAATTGCAAAAATAATTATCTATTGACTGCATAACTGATCCTTCAAAATCAAAATATTTAAGTCCTTTTTCCTCAAATGCCCATTTAGAAATAGAATATATTATATAAGGACCACTACCTCGTGGTACTTTATCAACTTGCCAAGCATGTAAGCCATATACCCATTCACTATCAAAAGTAACCATGTTTCCAATAATAGCTTTTCCTTCATAATAGCCAGTAAAAATTATCGCTTTATGATTTTTTAATAAATTTAAAGCATTTTTTTTACGACATTCTTGTTCTTCTTTAGTTCCATGAATTGCTATATCAAAATCAAACTTTGCTGGATCATAATCTATAGTAATTTTTAATTTTTTAGATGCACTTTTTATATTATTTCTTAATTTACTATCTAACTCATCTAAATTCATAACATTTCTCAAAACATGAGTATGTCTGCTTTCCATAAATGCTCCCATTCCTTGTATTGCTGATATCTCTGTAAATGATGGGTGTAATGGCATATACATATAATCATAATTAGAAAAAATATAATTAAAAATTAAGTATATTGCTTCTTTTCTTTTTTTGTTAGGACATTTTTTTACGAAATAAGGAGATAAATAAGCAAAATATCTATATTTACGTTCTGCCCATTTTTTGCCATCTTTATAATAAAAAGGTACAACATAATAAGCTAATGGTTCATTATCTAATAATATTTTTATTATTTCTTTATTCTCATAAATTCTAATTGAAATAGGATCAATCCAAACAGGTATATCATTTATATTTTTTAAATCTTCTTCATATTCTTCTGAAGAAATAATTTTTAAATCTAATCCGTTAAATTGCATTATTATCACTACCAAACTTTATTTCATTTAAGAAATCAATTATTTTATTACAATCTTCTTTATTTAGTATAGGTGGAATTGATATTACTGCTAATCTATCAACTAATTCTTTTGATTTACTACATGAATTATTTTTTAAATCAACATCTGTTAATTTATTTCTTTTAAATAATTCATTTTCAAAATATAAACCATTCCACATTCTTCTTACCTCAATATTTTGTTTATCTCCTATTTCTTTAACGTTATTAAATTCTTCTTTAGAATTCAATAATATTAAAATATTCATTCCTGTATCCCCATTTGGATCAACACTATTTATTAAATTATTTAGTTTAACTTTACTTAATATATAATTACGAGATTTTTGCTGCTTTAAAATAATATCATCTACTTTTTTTAACTGTTCACACAATATTGCAGCCATAATATTATTTATTCTATAATTCTGTCCAAATAAAACATCATTACCATTCCAATTTGGGAATAAATTACGTTCTGCTCCCATATCCGTATAATTTCTCATTTTTTGATATATTGTTTTATTGCTAGTTACAACTGCTCCACCTTCACCACAAGAAATTTGTTTAAATTGTTGAAAACTATATACCCCTACATCTCCAATAGTTCCAGCACATTCATCCTTAATTTTTGCTCCAAATGCTTGACAACTATCTTCTATTAATTTCACATTATATTTTTCTAAAAGACATTTCACTTTAGACAAATCAAAACAACGACCTTGTAATTGAACAACAATTACTGCTTTACACCCTTTTTTTAATTCCTCTTCTAAATCTTGTAAATCGAAGCCATTTTGCAAATCAATATTTAACGGAACTGGTATCGCTTCTAAACATTTAACCGCTAATGCAGTCGCTAAAAATGTATATGAACTAACTAGCACCCTGTCCCCTGCTTTAACATTACATCCTATCAAAGCAGTTATCAAACCAGATGTACCATTAGTAACACCCAAAGCATATTTACAATTTACCTTTTTCTTTAACATTTTTTCAAATTTATCTGTTGTAGAAACTTTATCACTTGCATATCTGAATATTTTTTCATTTTTTAAAACATTTAATACAGCATTTTCTTCCTTATTATCAAAATATAAACTACCATATTCATTTGGATTTATATAACTCATTTTATCTACTCCTTACTAAAGATTTTACTTTTTCTACATCATTTTGTTTTGTTCTAATTAAGGCATAAATTGGCTTTTCTCCAAATTCAATAATTTTAGGATTATAACTTTTTACCATATCCAGTTCCCATACCTCTTTTTCATTTTGCCATTGAAATAATATCCCATTATCTTGCATTATTCTTTCAAACTCATTTACATAATTAGGATTAGTTATTATTACTGGAAATTTATGCCAAGAAGATACTTGTGAATCTTTATCTTTATAAATGATATATTTTTCATTGCTATCAAAATACCCTGTTAATAACCTAGCAATTGTTCTCTGCTTCTCTACTATATTGTTAGCAGTAATTACTAATTGTTCTGTATTAACATTATCACAGTCATACAAAACATAAGGTAATAAAAATCTCAAACTATTTCTACTCTCCTTATCATGAAAATCAAAATACTGTCTAATATCTTTATTAGAAAAAATAGCACCTGCTTGACCATATGATAATGCTTTAGATATTCCAAAAGAGGTAACTACATAATCACTATATTTTCCTATTCCTAATTCGTTTTCTTGTATATTCCATGCTTGAGCAATATCTTCTATAATTATAAGTTCAGGGAATTCTTCTTTTATTGCTTTAATATCTTGTACAATACCATATTGATGTGTAGCTATAAAACATTTTATTTCATTTTCATTAAGTACTTTTCTAATCTCATCTACTGAAATATTATAAAAATCTTTTGGTATGACAAAAATCGGATTTGCTCCAACATTCATTATCGCCTCAAACAAAGAATAACAGCAATAGCCATTTATTAATACATTATCTCCAGATTTTATATTTGCAACTTTTAGTGCAGAAAGCAATGCTATTGTACCTGAGTTAACAATTATTCCGTTTTTAATTCCTAAATGTTCGGCTAGAACATTCGCTTTTTCTTCGTTTCTTGTCATTTTATCTTTTTAACACCTTTCCATCTCTACGTAATGTTTTAATTAATGAGCAAGAGCTCTTACATAAATTATTATTCTTACCATAACCTATTTGATTTCCAAAATCATCATGTTCTTCATGAAAATCGCTCCCTAAAGTCCATTCTAAATTAAATTTATTACACATCATTTCTTGTAAAAGCATTCCATTCGGAGTATCACCTGAATGATATTTTTCTAAACCAATAAGTCCATTTTCTTTTAATAGTTTAAGCAGAGCAATTTCCTCTTTTACATTCAATCTATATTGATAAGGATGTGCTAATATTGGATATCCATTAGCATTTCTTATTATTTGTAAGGACTCTAAAGCATCAAATTCATAGCCTTGGTATATCGGACGATTACTGTCCAAATATTTCTTAACATCATTTAATTGGTCATTTGATAATTCTTCGTTATTTAAGTATGCTTCTATTAATCGTGATAATCTTATATATTTATCGCATTGAATTTTCTCTAAAAGATCATTGCTTAAATAGGGAAATTCATGTATTAACTTGACTAAATATTCTTTATTGACATAAGTTCTCAAATTTCTTTTTTCTAACAATCTGCTTTTTAATTCTTCGTTTTCTTCATCATAACCATACCCTAAAATATGTAATCTAATAATTTTTTCATTCAATTTTATATACGAAGATAATTCAACTCCATTAACATATTCAATTCCTTTTATATCAGAGTTATTTTTCAATTCTAATGCTGACCTTATGTCATCATGATCTGTTATTGATATTAACTCAACACCATTTGTTCTACTTAACTCGACTAATTGCTTTATATCAAATTGTCCATCAGAAAATTGAGAATGAATATGTAAATCTATTAATTTAGGCATTGTATCACCTCATTTTTAATTATAATCTTAATAGATAATTTAATAAATATCCTAAATCTTTATATACTATAAATAATATTTATATTAAGAAAAGAAGTTTTTTAATATTCAGCAGAGAATAATCCTATAATTTACCTCCAAACAAAAAGAGTCAACATTTTGACTCACATATACAATTTATAATAATACTTTAAAATATAAGGTTTTAAAGTAGTTATATTGTTATTTCTTCGCCTATAACTTGCGACTGCTTTTTGACTACTACAACATCATTTCCAGATGCAATTGCCACTCCCTTAAATAAATCTCGCACACTCATCTTCTCACCAGTCTCAAGTAAAATCTGACTTCCACCCATACTAGAAGCATTCTCACTAACCGTAACTATTTGATCCCAAGAAATAACTCCATCCTCAATAGCCTCAATAATTAAAAGCATACTCATCATCTTTGTCATACTAGCAGGATGCAATTTCTCATCCGCATTCTTTTCAAATAAAATCTTACCAGTACTCGCCTCAATCAAAATAGCCGATTTTGCCTTCTCCGCAAGCTTTAAATCATCAGCTTTAACTCCTTTAACACCAGGACATAAAAGTAAAAAAATAGCAAAAATCAATAATACTTTTTTCATCAAAACCACCTATTAAAAAATATGTTAATAAAAATTTTTTATAACAAAAAAATCATCCAATTATCATGGACAATCTTTTATAACAAATCTAATATTCTTCTAATAACCAATCAATAATATTTTTATGAATAATTCCATCCATACTATAATCTACCTTATCCATTGTAATAACATACTTAGGAAAATTATCCTCTACGTTCTTATATGCACCAAATTCCCTTTCTACAACTTTATCATCAGCTAAAATATCTGCAACTTGTATATAAAATCTCTCGCCAAAATCATCTACCACAAAATCAATTTCACCCTTATCAATTTTTCCTATATAAACATCATATCCTCTAGCAATAAGTTCATTATAAACAATATTTTCAAGTCTTCCACCAATTTTTTTCTCTATTGGACTACTTTTAAATTCTAATATTCCTAAATCAGTCAAATAATACTTTTCAAGTAAACTCATCACCGATTTACCTCTTATATTATACCGGTTTACTTTATTTACTATCATTGAATCACATATATATCCAATATAATTAAGTATCGTATCTACACTAACTTTAATTTTCTCGCTTTTAAGAAAATTAGCTATTGAATTAGCTGATATAACTCCCCCAATATTTTCCATCATAAATTGCACTACCCTGTTTAATAAATTTACATCTTTAATACTATGCCTCTCTACTATATCTTTAAGTATTACCGTATTATATAAATCTCTTAAATACATTTTTCTCTCTTCCAAAGAAGTCGCATTATATATTTGAGGCATACCACCCCATTCGAGATATTCACTAAAAGCATCATCTAAACTCTTTTGAACACCCTTACTTTCCTGAAGTGTTAAATACTCTTTAAAAGTAAAAGGCATCATCCTAATACTAATATATCTCCCAGTTAAATGAGTTGTTAGCTCGCTAGATAATAATTTACTATTAGAACCTGTTATAAATATACTAACATTAAACATCGCCCTAAAAGAGTTAATAATTCTTTCAAAATCATCAACATTTTGTATCTCATCAAAAAACAAATAATACTTTTTATCATCGACAATTTTATCTTTTACATATCTATAAAATTTTTTTGAATTCATAATATCAATAAAATCATAATCTTCAAAATTAATATAAATAATATGGTCATCACTTATTTTTTTATCCTTTAACTCCTCGATTATTTGTCTCATTAATACCGATTTACCAGCGCGTCTTACTCCAACAATCACCTTAATTAAATCACTATCATATAAAGGTCTTAATTTTTTTAAATAAAGCTCTCTTTTTATCACACAAATCTTCCTTTCTAAATATATTTTACTACATACTAACATTTTATGCAATCAAAACTTTCGACTAAACTCGAAACTTTTCTGTTTTTTAACAATCTTTCGTCTAAAATATAAATTTTATAACAAAAAAATCATCCAATTATCATGGACAATCTTTTCTCACAAACTCATACTTATATTGATTTTTAGAAGTATCATATCTAATTTCCACAACCCCACATAAATCAGAATCATCAAGTGGATCCTTTAATTCACTACTATCAATAAACCCATCATCAGCTAAAGTCTTAATATCAAGCTCATATACACTGTCATCAAGCGGCAATCTATCCGCATTAATCGTCCCCCATTGCAAAGCCGCCTCTTCAATCGTCGAAACCTGTGTACTAGAAAGTGACTTCTTAGAATCATTCATAATACTAATCACTGAAGTCGTCACCATAACCGCTAAAACACCTAATAATGCAATAACAACTAAAAGTTCAATTAAAGTAAATCCTTTCCTCATCCTAACACTCTCCATCATATTCATAGACAAATTGATAATTCTCATAAGTAATACATATCTTAGTATCCAAAGGAACATCACCCTTATCCGTCATATCCTTAATTGTCTTATCCTCTAAATATCCTGACCTTTGTAATTCATCCAAAGTAATATAAGTTATTTCACTCCCTTTATAAAACACCTTATCATCCTCGTGAGATAAATTACTAACTCCAAACTGCCTAGCCGCATTCAAAACCGCATTTTTCTGCTCATCATTTAATCTGTTTTGTGTTCTGTTTAAAATGCCCGTTACATTTGGCATAATAATCAGTAACACAAGCGCTAAAATAACAATAACCGCTAGTAACTCTATAAGCGTAAACCCTTTATTTTTCATAAGTATCCTCTCCTATTATTAATGATATCACAAAGAAAAAAATTAGTAAATAAAAACATAGACCCCTAAAAAGAATCTATGTTAATAACTGCATATTTGTCATGATTAAGATAACTGCTAGCTTGAACAATTGTCCTAATACTACTGGCAATCATACCATTTTTACCAATAACTAGGCCCATATCATCCTTACTAACCAAAACTTCTATTGTAATCTTATCCTCATCATCAAATGTTTTTACTGATACCATATCTGGGTTTCTGACTAAACTCTTAACCAAAAACTCCGTTAAATTTCCAAGTTCCATAATTACTTACTTTCCTTAGAAAATTTCATCTCGTGGAATTTTTTATTAATTCCTTTTTTATTAAATAAACTCTTAACCGTATCAGTAGGAATAGCTCCATCATTAAGCCATTTTAAAGCAACTTCTTCTTTAATATTAATCTCTGCTGGTTCTGTAACTGGATTATAAGTACCAATAAGTTCGATATACTTACCATCTCTTTTTACTCTTGAATCAGCTGCCACAATACGGTAAAATGGTTTTCTTTTAGCGCCCATTCTTAAAAGTCTTAACTTAACTGCCATATTATCCCTCCATTTCTAAAAACAATTCTACCATATAAATAAATACATGTCAACCATTTTTGTATAACATAGTCATTTCAAATAACTATTAATATCCACAATGAAACCTTTAGGCACATAAGCCTTCGGTAAAAATAAACTCTTCTTGTCACTAACCGATAAAACCTCACAGTTTTTCATATCATTTTCTAACTCATCACCAGTAAGCCAGTAATAAATATAACGGTTAGTCATCCCATGACCAAACACTAAAATATAATCATATTCATTAGAAGACATTTGTTCCTGTAACATTAAAGCCACATCCTTAACCCTTGCCTTAACCATATTCCGGCTCTCTCCACCAGTATAAACTGCACTCTCTAAATCTTTCTTCGCATCTTCAAAATACTTCTTACTCTCAGGATACATCTCTAACACCTCATCAATCGTATGCGCATAATGTACACCAGAATTAAACTCGTAAAGCCCATCTAACCGCCTAATATCATAATCACCACTCATATTAAATAAAGCATATCCTAAAGTTTGCCTTACCCTATAATATGGACTTACATAAATAAGTATTTTTCCTTTTAAACCAGCCAAAAACTCTCCCAGTTCCAAAGCCTGTCTTATCCCATATACCTTTTCAATCGGCATATCCTTATCCTTCGCAATCCTCCATAAATTCCTCTGATTATTATAACTCGCATTATTCGCCGGCGTAAAAGCATGTCTAATTAAATATAGCTTACTCACAATCTATCACCCTATAAACATTATATCAAAAAAGTGCGAAATATCGCACCCTATTTAAGATAGTCCTCAGATACCTTTTCATCAATTTCTTTCAAAGTATCCTCGTCGACATCATCTACTATCTCATCCCAAGGCTCTTCATCATCTTCCACCGCAATCTTAACTTTAGTCTCCCCAACAATTTCAACGCCAAGTTCCTTCTCAATATTAAAAGATATCACATTACCATCTTGAATATTAACGCCAAAGCACGTCGGTTGTTTCAAAGACCTCACAATAATATCCGTATCTCCAGATAAATCAGCATTTTCTCTAAGTCTTACATTAAATAAATCATTATATTCGATTTTTTTATTAATAACCGTCGTCTTACTATCATTATCATAAGAATACCAAATATTAATATCAAATGAGCCATCAACACCAACTTTATCGCCAGACTTATAACCTTTAAACTTGTGATTAATAACCCAGCACCCAAGCACCCTTGTAGGCGTATTTTCCGTCTTTAAAGTATAATTATCTTTAAAATGTTTCTTACCCTTGCCAATAATTGCCTTGGTTACTATTTCTTTATATGATGCCACTTTATCACCCCTCACTTTAAGATATGCATTTAACCAAAAAAAGTACACAAAAAAATGGCCTAAACCATTTTTTGTACTAGCGGTAAAATCCTACTGAAAAAAGGATCCGTAAATATCTTCGCATAAACATCAAACTTCTCAAGCTCACTCATTTCATCATTGATAATCTTATTGGTATCTTCACTCTCTAAAAAACTTCCTGCCTTTTTACTCGTAAATTTCAAATTAACATTACCTTCAGTCATAACCTTATTATTCAAAGTCTCCTTATAAGTAAATAAAACCGTATATTTCGTCTTACTATCGTTGACCGAAAAAGAAAAATCTCCAGTCTTTAACAACCCCTCTTCTTTATTCGAAATACTATATGTATACTTATTTTCTCCTATATTAGTCAAATTAATATCTATAGCCTCACTATTCATATCAAGCTTAATAAAATCCTTAGTTTGATTATCAATATAAAGAGAAATCTCTAATTTATCATATTTTTTTAACTCATCTTTTATCTTAGGTAAATAATTATTAATAGCCCTCTTTACATCCTCCGAAGAAACATTTCTCATTGCGGATATTACACTAATAAGTTCATCATTAGCCTTCAAAGTATTAATAAAAGCTTCACAAACACGGTCCCTATTCGTATCATCTATAATAAGTCTCATCTTATAAGCTTTTAAATCACTACCATTAACCCGCACACTATCTTTACTGCCATATATCTTTTCATTAACCACCGCTTTGTCGATAGCCTGATTAATCCCCTTCAAAATAATCTTTAAATCACTACCGTTTATGAAATAACTAAGCGGATTACTATTCATTTTTATATACTTTTCAGAAATAGATTTCAAAGAAAAATAAGTATTACTTCCATCACCATATAAAATAATCGGAACCACAGATGAACCATTGTCAGCTTTAATATTCGCATAAACCTGTGAGCTAGAATTATCCTTAACATAATCGATATTCCATGAAATACCATCTAAATTATTTAAAACCTCATCCTTGCTTTTAATATCATAATCTAAACTGACATTACCATCTATCACATCATAAACATTTTCATCAATATTATCCATTAAATAACTAAACATCCCATCGATAGTCTGTGTAAAAAGCGTCTTAGGATTACTCTTAAAAAACATAAAACATAACATAATCGCAATTATTAAAATCAAAAATATAGAAATAAGCCATGGCAACTTAGAAATTCTAGCCTTCGCCGAATTTTTCACAATATCCGTATAATTAACATCAAAATTTTCTGCCTTCGCATCCTCATCCATTAAAGAATCATCAAGTGCATTATTAGTCTTCTCTTCCACCTTTTGAACAAATTCTTTTATTTTATTCTTATTATTTGAAGCATTACCCATAAATATTATCTCCTACTCTTTACATCAATAATACCAAAATAACAAACAAATTTCAAGAAAAAAGATAGCCTAAGCTATCTCCCCATCCATACTCCATGTCTTAACATCAGTAATTTTAACTAAAACTATCTCACCTAACTTCTCTTTAGAAGCCTTCACATTAACAAGTTTCATCGTATCCGTATATCCCGCAAGCATATCCGAATTTTTTTCACTGACATTTTCAAGTAAAACCGGCACTACCTTTCCCAAATATTTCTGATTAGCCTCCAAAGCATATTTATTCACAAGTTCATTTAATCTGTGTAATCTCTCTTCCTTAACTGAAAGTGGCGTATCATCTTTCATCTTAGCCGCCGGTGTTCCTTCTCTAGGTGAAAAAATAAAAGTAAAAGCCGAATCGTACTTGCACGCCTTAACAACCTCTAAAGTATCTAAAAAATCCTCTTCACTCTCACCTGGAAAACCAACAATAATATCCGTCGTAATCGAAACATTAGGTACTAATCTTTTAATCTTGTCAAAAAGTTCTAAATAAGATTCCTTAGTATATCTCCTGCCCATTAACTTCAAAATTCTATTACTACCAGACTGAAGTGGCAAATGAATATAAGGCATAATATTAGGATATTTTCCTATAACCTCTATCATCTTATCCGTAAAATCCCAATGATGTGAAGTCACAAACCTAACTCTTTCAACTCCCGTCTTTGCCACAGCCTCAAGTAAATCACCCATATCATACTCTAGACCCAAATCTTTACCATAAGCATTGACATTTTGACCAAGTAAAGTAACCTCCTTATATCCTTCCTCTTTCAAAGACTGAACCTCTTTTATAATATCTTCAAACCTTCTACTTCTTTGCTTTCCTCTAGTATAAGGAACTATACAATATGTACAAAACTTATCACAGCCATACATAATATTAACCCATGCCTTATATTTACTATCCCTTTTAACTGGCATATCTTCAATAATATCACCTTCACAGCTGTAAACATCAACCTCTATCTTCTTATTGTGTATAGCCTTATTCAAAATTTCCGGTAACTCATCAATATTATGTGTACCAAACACAACATCCAAAAAACTATACTTTTTAAGTATTTCATCGACAACTATCTCTTCTTGAGCCATACAGCCACATATACCCGTAATAAGATTTGGTCTCTCTTCTTTCATATGTTTAAGTCGGCCTATCATCCCAAATACTTTATTATGCGCATTTTCCCTTATCGCACAAGTATTAAGTAAAATTAAATCAGCCACCTCCATAGACTCAGCCTCTTTAAAACTCATATCCTCTAAAATAGCTTTAATATTCTCTGAATCATGGACGTTCATCTGACAACCATATGTTTTAATAAAATAACTCTTTCCTAAGCCAAGATTCTTTAAATCTTTAGCCATTTTATACTTTCTAACCTTAACTTCATTTTTAGTTCGTCTCTTTGCTTTATCTAAATGTGGCACTAACATATCCATCACTCCTAAGGAAGATAATAACATAAATCAAAAGAAAAAGCTAGTCTTAACTAGCTACAATCCTGAACCTCATAAGTATACTTCTTCCCATTATTAGCAATCACCACACACACAGAATTACCATCAATTTCCTCTCCAGTTTCCGGATCCTTAATATCTTTATCAATATATCCCGAATTTTGTAAAGTTGTAAGTTGCAAATTTATTACATTTCCATCCTCTGGAAGTGCATCCTTATTATCAGACGCCCAATTCTTGGCTCCTAAAATAATAGACTCATTTTGATATTCCTTACTGTCAGAAACCCCTTGCTGTAAATAACTCACTACATTAGGCACAATAATCAAAGTAAGTAAAGCTAAAATAACGATAACTCCAATAAGTTCTATCAACGTAAAACCTCTTTTGTTCATACCATCACCTACTATAATTATATATACAAACACACAAAATTGCAAGAAAAAGAGGCTTACACCTCTCCTATCACAATTAAAATCATTGGTTTACACTCAGTCTGTTCATAAAAATACTTGCCAACTTTATCTCTAATACCAAGTTTAACCTTAGAAAAATCAACATAATTAGATTTCGTATTCTCTTTAATTACCTCTGTCGCAATCTTTTCAGCATCCTTAATTAAATCAATATTATCTCTAACAAATATAAATCCTCTAGTAAGCACCTCTGGACCAGCTAAAATATCCTTAGTCTGCTTATCAATAGTCGCTGTAATAATAACAATACCACTATCACTCAAAAGCTCACGGTCTTTTAAAACAAGCTCCCCAACATCGCCAGCCGCAAGACCATCGATTAAAATATCGTCAACCGGAACTTTCATCCCGTTATCAACAAGCTCGCCGTTTTCAAAATAAGCTACTTCACCATTTAATCTAAGTAAAATATGCTTATCATCCATGCCAACTTCCTTAGCCACATTTGCGTTAGCTACTTGATGACGATACTCGCCAATAACCGGCATATAATACTTTGGCTGCATTAAATCTATCATCAACATCAAATCTTCCGAAGAAGCATGATGTGATAAATACTTCTTTTTAGAAAGCTCATAAGTATTCGCACCTATTTTAGCAAGTCCATCTAATAATTTAGTTGCTGTCCTTTCCATACCATCATCAATTGGTGATGCAAATACCACTGTATCTGAAGGCGTTACCGTTATAAATTTATCATAACCTCTGACAATTCTTTTCAAATTAGAAAAAGGTCTTTCCCTCTCATCAGATATAATTACAACAACCTTATCATCTTTAACACGATTAATTGGGCAAATTCTTCTCTTATCAAAATCGATATAATTCATATCGATAGCTTTTAAAATCACACTTTCTAAACTCTTACCCATAATAACCACATTGCGTTTTGTATTTTTAATCTCGTTAAATAACTCTTGAATTCTATAAAGCTGAGCTTGATAAATATTGTATAAAATTCTGCCATCAGTTCGGTTTAAAATCTCTCTAATAGCAGCCCCTGTACGGTGATGAGGCGATGTAAACCCCTTCTTATCTGCATACAAAGACTCCGAAAGTAAACATAAAACACCTTGCTTACCAACATAAGCTAACTTACCAATATCCGTCTTATAAGCACCAAGCATCGTCGAATCAAAAACAAAATTTCCTGTATAAAATATTGCTCCATCCGGTGTATAAAGCACATATCCCACATTATCTGGAACCATATGTGTTAAAGAAATTGGAAATATACTATTCTTACCAAAATTAATCTTCTTATGTGGTTTAATAACTCTTAAATTCTTAATACTTAAATTATCCGCTAAAAATTCATCCTTAATAATTTCTAAAGTAAACGTCGTTCCATAAATTGGCAAATTAGGAACTTCCTTCACAATTTCTGTTAAAGCCCCCATATTATCATAATGCCCATGAGTAATAAAAATTCCCTTAATATTCTTTTGATTTTTTTTAATATAATCATAATTTGGAATAATATAATCTACTCCAAGCATCTTATCATCTGCGTATTTTAATCCCGCATCAAATATAAATATATCATTATCCACATCGACGACATACATATTCTTACCATCTTCATTTAAACCGCCGAGTGCAAATATCTTTATTTTGCTCATTTTTTCTCCTTTCTAAAGTGTTTAAAAGCCTTAATAATTATAACAAAAAGGGCAGCAAAAAGCAATTTACTATCCTAGAACAAAATGCCAAAATAAATTTTGACATTGGCTTACCTCACGGTAAGCTGTTTCTACTTCATAGCAGCCTTAGG
>CALVVS010000040.1 GCA_944363925.1 uncultured Bacilli bacterium
GTAAATATTGTAATTAAGTTCTTTGATAATTTTATATATGATATTTTGATTACTTACACACTTTTCTTGACACACCCCTTAAACAAAAAAATCTGAGAATTAACTTTCTTCAGATTTTATTTTCTCAATTTCTGTTTCGGATAAACCTGTAAGTTTTGCAATTTCTGATACTTCCATTTTAGATTGAAGCATATTTTTCGCAATCTCCTTCGCCTTATTATCTGCTCCTTCCTCCAGACCTTTCCTTTCGGCATACATAAGGTCAAGCTCGTGCTGCCTTTTATCTAACTTTTCTTTCTCGTATTGTCCAATGATTTCTTCATCTTCATTTAAGTCTTCTATTATCTTAGCCATATCCTCTAAATCACTATCTCCTTTAGCTATTTCTCTAAGCTTTCTCTTACTAGTTATTTGAAACATAACTAGTATTTTCTCTAACTTAGTTAAACTTTCTATTCCTATTTTATCATATTTATCTAAAGGTTTCGACATATTTATATGTATTCTTTGAAAATTTTCTTCATCGACAAACATCCCTGTTTTATCTCTCATTTTAAAATCTATAAATATTCTATCATCAAATCTATTTATCGTATTAAAGTTTAACTGTATTACATCTATATTATCTATTTCATCTCCTCTAAAATATCTTCCATACACTAATTTATGATGATATGCATTATGTCTAGAAAGTTGACTTGCTTCCGCACTTTTATTCGCCTCAATATTGATGATGTTACCTTTTACTGTAGCTAAGATATCAGTTATTTTTTTCTTCTCCTTACTATTTTCAGCTGGAAGTTCGGTATTTAAAAATCTTAGATTTTCATAGATATAGCTTTCAGAATATAAAGTGACTTGACTAATTATCATAGAAAGCGTCTTTCTAAAATTGGGGTGCTGGATAATTGCTTTAAATGGAGTATCGGACATTGAGTCAATAAGTTTATCCGGATCTTTTTCTTTTTTTATTTTAACAGTTGGCATCACATGCCTCCTTTCTAAGAAACTTTTAGCTTCTTTAATAAACATACGTCGTAGAAATCGTATTTCCTTTTTTTATCCATGAAAAAAATCAAAAAACTTTTAATTTTCTGATTTTTAACTTAATGTGTAAGGATTAGATTGACTGCCATCTCCCCCAGTGATTTTGATATCTGATGAGAGATAAACAACCGGATGAACATTAATGCTAAACGAGTTATTTATTGTATTAGAGTTAGTCACATCACCAGCTGCATTTACAATAAATACATAACTTGTACGACTAGAATCAGGTGTTATAGTCCACCAAGCTTCATCATACATCCATGTTGTATTTCTACAAGTTGTATAATTATTACTATATAATCTCAATGTTTTACAGCTACTATTATTATTGCAGCTTCTTATATATTCTGATGCGGTTGCTAAAGCTACTTTTCCGTTCCATTTTTTACTATTTTCATCGCTCACTTGTGTTTTCATATCGTTATTGTTATTGGTAATCCCACCTATACTAAAATCACTTGCAACTATCTGCTGTTTTGCAATATCAGTTAATCTATTATAGTAAGTTCCGTTTAAGTATGTATTTAAACTTGCTGGCCTATCCCAACTGTTATTGCCCGAAGAATCCCATGTTTCTTCTCTCATAGTTTCTATTTGCATTATTTTTAGCTTTCTATCTGGTTCTATTGATATTATGCGCCAGCCGGCCTCCTCATTATTAAAGGTTACATAATTATTGGGGTTTTTTCCTTTAAATATGTATCTTGCCTCTTCATATTCATCTTCATATAAGCCATCACCTGAGGTTACTACTTTATCTTCAAAAACGGTTCCATCTAATGGTCCTTTTGGAAAGCATGCATTATAAAGTTCATCTATGGCTCCTTGTACATTGGTTGATGCAAGGCCACTTTCAGTGTTGTCATATGTGACATCATTACTTGGGAAGAAAGTCTCTGCGGCTACGCTTATACTTCCGGCTATGAAAAGGCCTAGTGCAAATATAAATATTCGGTTTTTTAGGATTTTTTTCATTTTTTCTTTCATTTGATTTTACTCTTTCCTATCTTTAAATTTATTATATCATATTTTTGTCCTATTAGGACAAAAATAATCGTTTTAATTGAGATATTATTTAATTAGGTGATACGATGAAGGAGAATTTGAGTAACTATTACTGCAATTTAGTAAAGAAAAATTTGAAACGGTTAAAAAAAGAGAGAAAATGGAGTATTACTAAGATGGCTTTAGTTTTAGGTCTTAGTGAAAGTTATTTGGGTCATTTGCTTAGTTTAAAATCACCTAAAACTCCTTCTATTCAATTACTTGGGGCTATTTGTGAGAAGGCTAATGTTCCAATTGTTTATTTTTTTAAAGAATAAGAAAAAAGTTTCCGATTTAGTTTGGAAACTTTTTAGTTAATGTTTTGTTTTGTGATTGCTGAAGATTATAGAAAAATAGGACATATTTAGAAAGTTCATTTCCGCTGATAGCTGCTACCCCATATTTTTTTAGATTTTCGATGAAAGGCGCATTACTATTATATGGATTTATTTTGATGTCTTTGGATATACTTTCAAACATAGGGTCTATTAATAACTGTTTTATTTTATCTCTTTCTTGATAATTAGCAATAACAAAGGCATGGGGATTTAATGATGGTTCAAAAAAAGCAATATTAAATATTTGGGCAGTGATATCTTTTTCATCTAGATAATCTTTAATGGCTCCAGATAGTTCTTCATCAAAACTATAATGTATTTGGCTTGGAATTATATTATTTTTAATTTCAGCAATTAATTCCATGATAGTTTGAGCAGATTTATTATAAGTTTTATTTTTATGATGAGTTTCTAATTCGATGATTGAATCACAGATTTTGTAATAGTAAAATTTAATGATAGATGAAAAATCATTTTCTTCGCCAATGGCTTTTTGCATAGCTTTTTTATACGTTTTATTTTCATTACTAGAAACATAGATTGGTGGGAGTTCAACATCCATAAAAAGTTTATTTAAAAAGGCTCTGATTGTCCTGCCGTTGCCATCGACAAAAGGATGAACTTTGATTAGTCTTGAGCTTAAAATAATACATTTATCAATATATGAAAACATATAAGCTTTATTTGTTTTTACTTTTTCTTGCATATCTAATATTTCTTTTAAGTCTTCATCTAGAAATTTTAATTCTATTCTAATTTCACTTGGACTAGTTAAGTCGATTGGGGCGCCATCGATATGAGCTTCACTATTTCTAATTAAACCGCCAGCTTCAGGATATGGGGCTTTAGAAAATAGTTTTTTATGCAGGTCTAATAATGTATAAACATCAAAGTTATCATTAATTTCATTTGAAAATAAATATTCATACATTTCTTTTAGGCCTTGTTTTTCAAAGTTTAGATGGGCATTTTCTAATATAGATTCACAGGCTATATAATGTTTTATAAAATTTTCGGCAGTTTCGTCTAAATGTCTATTTTCACTATTTAATTGATAATAAAATATTAACAATCTTTTAGGAATATTTAGACCGGTTTTATAGAGACTACGCGTTCTTTTTCTTTCGACGTAGTCATCAAACAATTTATCTACTATTTCTTTTAATTCTATTTGTGTTTTTTTAAGTGGCATGATTACTCTCCCCTTTGCGCGTTATATTATAAGGTTTTAATGTTTTTTTGTCAAATAAAAAAACTACCATTTAAGTAGTTTTAAACACCCATTGACATAGTTTCTGGCAAAGTAGAGCCACCATCGATAACTATTCCTTGTCCGGTGATATAGCTAGATTCATCTGAGGCTAGAAAAGCAGCTAAATTACCAAGTTCTTGGATGGTGCCTAATCTTTGCATAGGTATTGCTTTAGCAATGCCATCAACAACACTTTGAGGGTTATTTTGGTTGGTTTCTTTGGCCATACCTTCAACCATAGGGGTCATGATATAACCAGGCATAATGGCATTTACTCTGATGTTTTTAGGGGTTAATTCAGCAGCTAAGCCTTTTGTAAAACCAATTAAAGCAGCTTTAGTAGTCGCATAAGCTACTTCACCACTATCGGCGACTAAGGGTCCTGTGACACTTGAAAGATTTACGATAGATCCTTGTTTCATATAAGGAAGGACGGCTTTGGTAACGTTCCAAGTACCTTTGATATTGATATCGAAGTGATAGTCTCTTAATTCATCTTCCATTTCACTAAATGGTTTTAATTTACATACACCAGCATTATTAACCAATATGTCAATATTGCCCCATTTTTCATAGATGTCTTTAATTATTTCATTTATTTTAGTTACATCTCTGATGTCGACTTTATAACCTAATACATTTTGGGTATTTAATTCATTAATGGTTTCGGTTATTTTATCATCATAGTCTAATATAGCGACTTTAGCGCCTTCTTTTAAGAAGACTTTGGTTATGCCAAGACCATTTCCCATCGCCCCACCAGTAACAACAGCAACTTTATTTTGAAGTTTCATTTTATTCCTCTCTTTCTAATTCGATTATTTCTAGTTCATCACCGGTTTTGACGCCAAAGGCATTGCCTTCATCAGTATCGATGTGCATTTCTAATTTAGATGGCTTTAAAACTTTTAAATGAACATTATTTAGTATACCCCCTTTTTCACCATCTATTTTGACTTTGACTTTTTTAACGCCTTCTAGGTTATATTTTTTTATTTCTTCTGGGCTAATATGGATATGACGATTGGCTAAGATACAGCCTTTATCTAGATTTAATTCACCTTTTGGACCGATTATAGTGATTTTACTGGAACCTTCTAGGTCACCTGAGGTTCTGATTGGGGGGTCTAGTTTTAAGGTATAGGCATCGGTTTTAGAGATTTCGACTTGAGTATAATTTCTAAGAGGTCCGAGTACTCTAACATGATTGATTATTTTTTCACCATTTTTAAGGGTTACGAATTTATCTGAGGCAAATTGTCCTGGTTGACGCAAGTCTTTTACTTTACCCATTGGTTCATCACCGAACAATGTTTGATAATCTTCTTTGTTTAAATGAACATGACGATTAGATACACCTAAAATTACTTTCATATATATCCTCCTTTACTTTTTAAGTATAACATATTTTAAGGAATAGTGAATATATTTATATGGAAAGGGTGATTAAATGAACAATAATTTTGTAAACCAAAATGGTTTTCCGGGAAGTCCTATGTATACAAGTAGTGGCAATGTGCCTAATCAGCAAACACAAATGAATTATAACGTACCGGCGGAGCAGTCTTATATTGAAAATATTTTGCGGTTAAATCGCGGTAAAAAGGTACAGGTATATGCTTCTTATCCGGATTCTGATGAGTGGCGAAACAAGATTTTTTCGGGAATAATTGAGCAATCTGGACGCGACCACATTATTTTAAGTGACCCTAATACGGGTGACTGGTATTTGATTTTGATTATATATGTTAATTATATTAAGTTTGATGAAAGAATTATTTCAGACCCTGAATTTTATCCAAATAATTGAAATGATATAGGATATTTGTTATAATGTTTTTAAGGTGATGATATGGGAACTTTTATTGTTTTAACATCTATTTTATTAGCACTTTCTTTATTTATTATTTGGATTGCGAGCAGTTTTAATCAATTTCAAGTTTTAATTATTAGAATTAATGAAGCAGAAGCAAATATCGATGCGGTTTTAAGAAAGCGATTTGATTTACTTAATAAGTCGATTGATGTTATTAAGGCGAATACAAAGACTGAGGATGATGTTTTAGAACAAATTGTAAAGCTACGTTCGAGGAAGTTAAGTAATTTTGAACTTGACAGAAAGTTATATGATGCTTTGAAGGAGTTTGAAAAGTACAAGGAAGAATATCCAAAGCTTAAGGGCACAGAGTCTTTTATGAAAATAGATATTGCTTTGAGCGAATCGGAAGCAGAGATTGTGGCTTTTAGAAAGTATTATAACGATATCATTACGGATTATAACAAATTAGTTAAGTCCTTTCCAACTAATATAATTGCTTTATTTTTTAAGTTTAAGAGTAAATTATATTTTGATGGTAAAGATATGAGTGATGAGATTGTCGATGATTTTAAATTATAAAAAAATTCCTTATTTGGAATTTTTCTTTTTTTTACGGCGGATATGTTTAAATATGATAAAGAAAGTAATTAATCCAGTAGCAGTAGCACAGGCATAGATGATATATGTTTCGTCTTTTTTTGTTTCTTTTTTTTCTTTTTTGGTTTTTTCTTCGGTTTTGATGACATATTCGCCATTTTTAGTATATAGGTAGTTTTCTCTAGCGTATCTAGCAACATAATCTTTATTTTGTAGTTTAGTTATTTCGGTTTTTAGGTCACTAGCATTAGTTTTTAATTCATTTAATTTATTACTAAGATTTGTTTCTTCGTTTTGAAGTTTATACAGGTCCATTGTGGTGGTGACTAAGGTGAAGGCGCAGTATACGATGATAAATATAGCTATGGGTCCAAAGACGACGAGACGTCTTTTGGCTTTTTTAGGAACTTTTTTCTTAGCCATTTTATCACCTTTCTTTCTAGTAAAAGTATAGCATTTTTCCTATGGTTTTACAATGAGGTGGCTTTTTTTAGACAATTTGTTTACGGGACATGCGAAAATGTTTTTTTATTTTGTTTTTGATAAAATTTTCTAAGAGAAAGCCTAATATTATCATGATTAATTCATACGGATGAAAGGTGGCATTATTGATTTTTAAAAGGCAAGTAAAGTAGATGAGGACGCTTAAAAAAACTACAAGGGTGGTGCCTATTAGTTTGATAATTTTTTTAGTACTATAGATTATTTTGTGGTTTAGGTCTAGAAAAAATGAAAAAAATATTCCAAAGACGAAGGAAAAAAGCAAGGAGATTATTTGAATATTTAAGGGCATTATTTGAATAATTTACCTAATAGTCCACCTTCTTTTGATTTAATATCTTCTTCGGTATAGGTTAGACTATCGACTTTACCTTTGATTGAAACATTGCCTTGATAAGTATCTAATTTTATGATTTCTAAGCCTTCTCCTTTTAAGGTTAGGTTGCCCATACTGGTTTCCATGAAGAATTCATTTTCATCAAAGCTTTCGATTTTTTTTACTCCAGTTATGATGATGTTTTTTCTTTCATTAATGGTAATACTATGATTTAATGAAGTTATAACACTATCTATTTTGTCCATAAAAATTCCCCTTTCTAAAATGAGTATATGTTTATGGACAATAAAAAAGACGAATTATTCGCCTTTTTCTTCTTTAACTTTTTTATACTCTTCAAGGATTGCGTCTTCGAACATTTTGCGGCACTCTGGAGTAATTGGATGTGCGACATCATGGTAAGTACCATCACTGTTCTTACGACTTGGCATGGCTACAAATAAGCCATTATCACCCTCGATAATTCTAATTCCGTGAATTGCGAAGCAGTCATCTACTACTACTGATACGATACCACGCATACGGTTTTCACTGTCGACTGTACGAACGTTGACTGATGTGATTTTCAAGCTAACCTCTCCCTTCTAGCATGATTTCATTTTCAGTATACAATATTTTATTATAAAAATCAAGTAAAATAGGCTTGTTATTCATATATTTTGATGGTTTTTGTAATTATATCGGCATATGAGAAGGATTTTATGGTTTTGTTTTGGGTAAGTTCGATTAAAAAAACACAGTTATAGAGTTTGATTATTTTGGCTTCATAGGTTTCAGATTTATTTCTTCCAAGATTACATTTTATTTTGACGGTTTTATTTAGATAGGGTTTCATGGCGTTTTTTATGGTTTGCAGATTATAATGTTTTTTAGCGGGGATAACCAACATACATGGTTCCTTTCGTGATGATACCACCCATACCGTCTTTGCCATATTTGGTTCGCTCTAAGATATCTTTAATGTCAATATCTTTATTAATGTCAGACAGGCTCATTTTGGTAGCGACGATGGCGGGATCAAGGGCATGAATATTAATTCTTTTAGGACTTGAGGCGAAGTTGGCGCCGGCTCTTATGAGTTCCTCATAATAAGAAGAACAGCCGCCAGCTATGATGATTAATTTTTCGTGGCTATTTTCATATTTTCTTGCTTCTTTGATGGCTTCGGCGAAGTATTTACTATTTTTATAGGCTTCAATATTATCGGTGTTGCCTTTTCTTTTATAGTAAGCATCATGACCGGTTATGACGACGATATTGGGCTTATATTCGTTTAACCACTCGCGCATATGCTTAGGCATGTTTTTTTCTTCTTCGTTTATGCCCATTGCCCATATATTAGTTTCTTTATAGTAGTTTAGGCATCTTGTGAGAAAGTCTTGATCACTATCGATATGAAGTATTTTGCCTGGTAGATAGAAAAAATCATTTCTATCTAATTCTTCGGTTTGGTGTATTCTTTCTAAGAAAGGTTTTTCACCTTCTATGTCACCGCCTTCATGTTTTTTTAAGTCTGTGATACTACTATCTACTAGGAGTCTGACATTAATCCCTTTTAAGACACATATATCATTTTCGATTTTTAGTATTTTAAAGATGATGTCGTTATTATGTGAATTACGGGTTACTAAATCTCCTATTTTAAAATCCATATTATCACCCAAATAATTATATGCGGGTGATTATTTTTTATAACAAAAAGCTTCTAATGTTTTATTTTAGAAGCATTAAAGATAACCTCTTCACTATAATATTCATTTGTTTTAGAGGTTTCGTGCCAATGATAGGCATCAATTATTTTACTAAATTCTTTTAATCTTTTCGTGGGGATAGTAATAAGGGGCTTATCGGTACCTAGATATTCAAATGAGTCTTCTAAGATTTGTTTACTATAACCTTTCTTTTGATAATCTTCATTTACAAGTAAAGTACATATTTTCTTTTCATCAGTGTTTTTTAAGGTGGATAAACTAACTATTTCTAAACCGTCTAAATAGAAGATTATATCACCTTCTCCTTTAAATATTCGCGGCAAGTTGACGGTGTAGAACCATTTTAGATATTCTGGATATTGGTCATGGTTGTATGATGTTTGAAGATAGATTGCGAGTACGGCTTTTGAGAAATTTTTATCTGACATTTTACTTAAAACATATTTTTCCATTGTTACTTCCTCCATTTAGTTTTTTATTTTATCAGAAAAGTTCCACTTAGGGAACTATTTATTTTGAAGATTTTTTAATTTATTAATTCTACTATTTAATAATAGACATATTTTGTCTATTCTTCTATCAGTCATTTTGGTTATATTTTGGTATTTATGAAGAAGATTTGCGAAGTATTCAGTAATGCCATTTAGATTTTCTAGTTTATATCTTTTGAGGTTACTTATTTTTTTTAATATATCGTCAAAGTCCATAATATTATAGAAAAACCGACCTTGACCATTTAAAATAATTTCTTCTTCATTATAGTCTAAAATATTTAGTGATTGACCGTTATCAAATATGGGTGCTAAATCTATCCATTTTAAGGTGTTTACATTTCGGATAATACCAAAGTTATTTAGGTGTCTATCTTCGTTCATCATAATATAATCTAGAATAAACATATCTTCTAGTTTTTCTTTGACATTTTTAATACCATGACTTTCTAATATTTTAATATATTCTTCATAGGCATTATTTTTGTTATTTAAAATTTGAGAAGCAGGGATTAGTTCAGTATCTTTATTTATAAAGCATTCACATTTGGAAACGACTTTATTAGAAACTATTTCTAAGTCATAATGGGTATGTTTTATATTTAATCTTTCACAGATTTTGGAAGCTAGGACTTCGTTAAAGGGTTGCATAACTTCGTTTTTATAACCACCTTTTAATAGATATCTTTTACCATTTTGAATAGTCCAAGTTTTTTTTAATCTTCCATCTGTTATATTATTTGGGGAGATTAAACTTATTTTAGTATTAAATTTATTTGAATTAGAAAAGGTGGCATTGGTAAAGTCAGCTGAATTAAAGGTGTTATCAAAGAAGTTTATATTTTTATATTTTATTTGGCTATTATATGGTTTTATCCAATATTGGTCTGATAAGGAAAGTCCGAAAGCTTTATCTAATAATTCATTTGGAGTAGATACACCAAGTTTTAACATTAATAAATCTAAGTCATCACGCCAATCTGGAATTCCTCTTCCTTTAAACCAAGTGGTTAGGGTGGTTATATCTTCTTTATTTTTATTTAAGGCTTTTTCAATAATAAGTGGCGCGAATTTTAAGTTTTTGATTTCATAGATTTTAGTAAATACGGCTAGGGGTTCATTATATTCAGCAACTAATACTTCTTTATTTTTATTCATTAAAATAACTTTCATGCTATCACCTTTTTATATATTTTAGCACAAATAGTTACACTTAGGGAACTATTTATTTAATATGGCATCGACTGGTTTTATTTTATTTACACTATTCATTATAGTAAAAGTGACGACTAGAGCGATTATGACGGTGAAAATTAACATACCTAAAGGTACTAGTGGACTTAATAGAATTCCATTTACTTTATAATACATACTACCAAACATATCTTGATTTAATATATGGCATGTATAAAACCAGCCTATTACTGATAATATCCATGAGATGAAACCTATGATTAGTGATTCATAAGTAAATATTTTTAAAGTATCTTTATTTCTAGCGCCTAAGGCTTTTAGGATGCCGATTTCTTTTTTAGCATATGAGATTGATACACCGATGAAGTTTGAAAATAGTAATATGGCGAACAAAACAAAGACTAGACTGACGATTAAAAGGTATATATATAATTCATTATATATTCCTATAATATTTGAAAGGTCGCTATTGTTTAGGCCAAACATTTCATAGGAATAGTATGTGCCATTTGGAAAATTACGAACATGTTTATATTTTAATTTATTAAATACTGCTTTTAAGTGGTCTGGGTCATTATCATAAATATAAACATAGTTTTGAAGTTTTTCACGTGGTATATATTCTTCAACATATTTATTGCTGACATAAGAGTTATCTTCTAGGGTAATTCCTTTAATAGTAACTTTGGTATTGTCATAATTATTGGTTTTAGAGTTAAATACTTTTAATTTTAATCTCAAGTTTTGGATGTTTTTTTCATCTTTTATATAATTTTCGGTATATGTTTGGATAGCTTCTAACTGGGAGCTAGTACTTTGAATTAAATAGTTTTGTAATCCTTCTTTATAATTATTATCTAGTGTTTGAAGGTCATTTACGGATACTATTACTTCATTTTTGTTTAAAGTATCAATGGTCTTTAGGCCATTTGGGGTTATGATGGATATTTGATTTTTTAGATTTTTAAGGTTACTTGTGGATATTTCTTCTGAAGACATTTGAGAGATATCCATAAATTTTGTTAAAAACATTTTGTTTAATATTAGTTCTTTATTATTATTTAGTTTGGCTGTTTTAGTAAAACCTTTGACGTATACGGTGTTGCCTAAGTTAGCATATGTTTGTTCAAAGTGGGCATATAAATTATTATTTTTGAATTTTGTTTTATTTTGATAATTTTTAAATAGACTATTATCATCATCGACAACACCACATATGGTTATTAAGTTATCGCCTAATTTTATTTGATGTTTTTCGTCTACTAAATCTTGGATGGTTTTTGGTTTATATATTTTGTTTTGGCTATCCATGACGCCATACTTTATTATGTACTGGGCTAAGTATTTATGAATTACCAGTTCTCTATCGGTGGTTGGAAGATGACCGATAATTTTTTCTGGAAGTTTACTATCTTCTAGTTCAACATAATTTATAATTGTAGGAGTAATGGTGAAATACTCTGGTGTATTTTCGCTTTGATTACCATAGGTAAATTCTAGCATTTGTTCATTATCATATAAACTATAGGCATTATTTAAAGTAGAGGTTGTTTCCTTTTTTATGTTATTTATATCTTGGCTAGTAAGAGGATGGATTTTGGAATTATTAAGTCCATAGTATTCTGTTTTATCAACTATATAGACAAATTTATTATTATCTTTCATGGTGTTTGTGATAAATGTTTCTTCATTAAAGATTAAACAGTTGATAGTAAAGCCCATGAATATTAAGGCCATAGCGGTTAAAATAGAGGTCATAATTAGTTTAAAGGGTTTATGGGTTAGGCCTCTTAAGGCCATTTTAAGGGCATAGGAAAATGGGAGTTTTGATTTTGTTAGATGAAAGTTTTCTATTTTTATTTCTTTTTCAGGGTTAGTATCATGGATGATGTTGCCATCTTTTAGTTCGATTATTCTATCGGCATAGGTGGCAGCGGCTTCCATATCATGTGATACGACGATTACGAGTTTTTCTTTAGATATTTCTTTTAATAGGTCAAAGATTTGTTTACTGGATGTTTGGTCTAGGTTGCCAGTTGGTTCGTCGGCGAGAATTATTTTAGGGTCTTTGATTAGAGCTCTAGCGATGGCAACTCTTTGTTTTTGGCCACCTGATAGTTCATTTATTTTCCTTCCACCTAGATTTTCTAGTCCTAGTTTATTTAATAGTTTATCGATTTGTTCTTTGGTTGATTTTTTATTTTGGAGTTTTAAAGCTAAGTTAATATTTTCATAGACATTATATTCTTCTAGGATATTAAATTCTTGAAAGATAAAACCGATGTAGGTATTTCTGTATGCATCATACTGTTTATTTTTAAAGTTACTGATGTTTTGATTATTTATTAGAAGGTTTCCACTGGTTAGGGTGTCTAGGCCACCTAGTAAGTTTAACATGGTTGATTTGCCACTACCTGATTTACCTACTATGAAGACCATACCAATATTTCCTATTTTAAGGTTTATATTATTTAAGGCTTTGGTCTCTATACCTTTTTTTGTTTTATATATTTTATTTACATTTTTAAACTCTATCATATTTGCCCCTACTTTCTACATTAATTTTATCACACTTTTATAAGATTTTGAGGTTTGATATGATATTTTTTGTTTTTTTCTTTAATCATTATCATCTTCTTACTTATAATTTTATTGTTTAAATTATAAAATAGAAAAAGCACTCAATTTACATTCTGTAGATTAAGTGCGAACCAATAACGGCGAATACTAGGCAATGGAGAGTTAAGTATTCCCTTTTTTATTTTATGAGACTTCTCTCATCTATATACATAATAACATAAATTTTAGTTTTTTTCATATACTAGGAATTTGCTTTGCAAAAATAAAATTTAAGTAGTTAGAAACGTTTGTTCGTAAAAAACTTTACAAAATA
>CALVVS010000041.1 GCA_944363925.1 uncultured Bacilli bacterium
ACTCCAAAATTAAATATAAAAGAAAATATTGGTAAATACTTTGATTTGTTCATTGATAAAGTTTTTGTTAGCAAAATTAATAATGACCGAAAACATTTGAAAATGCAAATAGTATTTAACTTTAACACACCTAATCAAGAAATAGAATTAGATTACAACAACAAAAATAACAATAATGATAAGCCAAATACTACTGTTCAAAATAGTAAAACAACAAAAATTGCCAATAGGGATTATAGCTTAAAATTGTCTTTTGACAATAATTTTTTGAGGCAAAAGTATCTCTTGCTAGACACCGGGGAACCCAGGCTTTGTTGTATTAGGTCAAAGACTAGGAAAAAACACATTATTTGACTATATTGATGCCTTTGGATTTGGTAAAAAAACAGGTGTTGATCTAAACGGTGAAGCTAGTGGAATAATCTTTGACCGAAGTAAAGTCGGACCAGTTGAACTAGCTACTACCGCCTTTGGCCAAGGTGTATCAGTTACACCAATTCACCTTGTTGTCTAATAAATGATACCTTTAATATTACTAGAGGATTAAATAGTAAATACACTAAAAAATATGATGTCAAGTATGAGTATAATTGTTTTATAGAAATATAGGAAAAATACACAGGAATGTGCTTTTTTCATGGTATAATAAATAATTAAGGAAGTGGTATTATGATTAGCTATTTTAAGGAAATCAAAAAAGTTTATGGGTATAAGTTGATTTTTAAATTATCAACATTGCTAGCTTTTATTGTGATTTTTTTAGATAAAATTAATTTATTTACTAAATTAATAGAACTCGATTATTTGTGGCTTTTAGTTTTAGGAGTAATATTTTTTTTGATTGAACCATTAAATAAAAAAACATTAAAAATGTTAACATTAAAAAGCACAAGTATTTTAGATGTCATTTTAGTTAGTATGTTTATTTCAGAAGAAGTGCTATTGTTATATTTATTTACTACATTTGAAAATAATTATAAATTTACATTTGTATATGTATTAATGATTTTAACTATATTTTTTATTATTATGAGAATGTTTATAACTAATAATAAATTTCAAACAAATAAGCCTACCGTTATTGATTTGCAAGAATTATATTTAAACAAAATTAATATTGAAAAAAATAGCATTGCATTATTAGAAGAAGCGGAAGTTAGTTATGATTTACTTGATAGACAAAGTGTAATAAATCAATTATATAACACTATAATAAATTGTTATCCATCGAGAACGTTTACTATTGGACTTAATGGTCTATGGGGAAGTGGAAAAACAACAATTATTAATAATGCTTTAAAATTAATAAAAGACAATAATATTGAAGATTTATTTGTAATTGTTAGATTTGATCCATGGAAATATAATGATGAAAGGGCTATGTTAAAAGGAATGGTAGAACAGATTATGATAAATATTGATTTAAATCCAGAAATTGAAGATTTAGACCAATTAGTTAATTCAATTATTGATGTTGTATTTTCTGATTCTAAAAATTCCTTTAAATCAATTTTAAATTCAGGTATTAAGAATATACAAAGTAAAATTAAAGTTGAAAATATTATTAACAATTATTTACTTAAACACGGTAAAAGAATGATTTTAATAATAGATAATTTAGATAGAATTGATTCTGATAAAATAAAATTTATGCTAAAAATAATTTCAACTACTTTAAACTTAAAAAATACAATAAATCTTTTATTATATGATGATTCAATCATCCAAAAAGAATTAGATAAATGTTTTGGTACGGAAGGTTTAAATGTTAAGTATATGGATAAGATTGTTCAATTAAAAATAGATGTTCCTGAAATAGATAGCAATAAAATAGAAGATTTAAAAAATACAATATCTAATCATTTAATGTATGATAACGAACCAATTATGCCAAAAGATTTATTAAGTAACATTACGTTTAATGATATTAGAGAGTTAAAAAGATTTATAAATAATATTTTATCCTCTTTAACTAGTGATTATTTTTTATTAACATATAATCATGTAGACAATTCCAATGTCCTTGATTTTTTAAATAAAAATGACTTAATTAATTTAGAATTCATTAAAAGTAAAAATCCCAATTTATATTATGATATATGGGAAAATAAAAACTTTTATATTTCAGATGATAGAAAATACGATACAGATTTATTTACACTTGATTACAACAGGTTAAATAAATCAGCTAAAGAGCATTTTGAACAATTATTCTCTTCAGATAAAAATAAAAGATTTTTGAATATTCTAACGTTATTGTTTCCCAATGTAAAAAAATATAGAGAAGGACAAGATATATTTAACAGTCATTACAACGATAAAGAACAATATAAAAAGGGAGTTATAGAAAACAGAATATATAATACACGATATTTTGATTTATATTTTACCAAGAATAGTAATGATTTTATTAGAATTAATACAGATGTTGCATCATTAATCAAAGTAATTGGAAATAGCAAAAACGAAAGTAAAATTTTTAAAGAACTAGAAATGCTTAGATTAAAATACACTCCTGATGAACTCAAGGTATTTATGGAAGTTTTAGAAATGAATGTTGAAAAAATAGAAAAAAACAAGTACTCTTTTGTTATAAATTCGCTTTATAAACTTCTTGATAATTTACCTTCAATACCTTATTTCTTTGAAATAGATGCTAGACAGAGAACGATAATTATAATTGCAAATCTATTAAATAAAGTTTCATCTGATGATATGATTATATTTTGTAATATGTTTGCAAATGGTAATAAGATTAATGAGATGCATCAAATATTATATTGGATGCAGCATGACCAAAATAGCAATGACAAAAATATTAATAAGTTGGAAGAAACATATAAATACTGTTGTCAAAATATCATAAATAATAACATTGATTTATATTCAGATGAAAACTATTCTTATGGAAATATTTGGGGATTATATAATTATGACAAAGATAAAACAGTACGTTATATAGAAAATATCATTTGTGACAAGTATGTTTTTAGATTATTAAATGATATAGTATCAAGATCAATAGGTACTAACGGATATGGATATTCAATTAGAAAAGAAAATATAGAAGCATTAGCACCTAATATTGATATAGATGAACTTATAAAAAAGCGTGGAACAGATTTGTCAACAGATGAAAAATTTATAAAAAAAATTTATGAACACTATAAATTTAAGAAAGATGATTTTAACGATGCCATTTATACAACAGAGCCTAAATTTATTAATAAAATATAAAATGTATTTTCAAACACACTTAAATGTGTTATAATTTAAGTGCAAAAGGAAAAATAAATATGGAGTATGAAAGTAAGATTTTAAAATTATTTAAAAATGGTTATTTGACTACCAAAGATGTTACTGATAATAATGTTCCTAGGATTTATCTTACTAAACTTATTAAAGAAAACAAAATAGAAAGAGTAAGTTGTGGATTATATATTAAAAAGAATGTTTTGGTAGATGAGTTTGTAATTCTGCAAAGTAAAAGTAAGTATGCAATTTATTCTAATGCAACAGCACTTTACTTACACGGTTTATCTAATCGAATTCCCATTAGATATGATATTACAGTTAAAAGTGGTTACAAGGGATCACTTCAAAAAGAAAAGAAAGTTAATTTATTTTATACAAAAAGGGAATTGCTTGAATTGGGTGTCATGGACTATAAACTTGATTCAGGAAATGTTATAAGAGTTTACGACTTAGATAAAACTATTTGTGATATTATTAAAAATAAAAAGAAGATAGATGCTGAAATTTTTAATAAAACTATTAGAGGATATTTTTATAGTAAAAAGAAAAACACGTTAAAACTGTATGAATATGCTAAAAAAATGAATATTTATAATAAAGTAAGGGATACTTTTGAGGTGCTTGAATAAATAAGAATATGAAAAAAACATAATTTAATAAATGAGGTTATATATGAAAAATGTATTTGAAATTTTATTAACTTATTGGTATGGCATACCTTCAATGCCAGAAAAACGTATTACAAAAATAAAAAATGCAGGATTTAAATATTTATCACTACATTGGTGTGATGAGTATGAATCTTCAAATGGCAAAAAAGAAGAAATTTTTGACAAGTGCAAATTAAATGGCTTACAAATATTGGTATTTCATTTACCATTTGAAAAAGCAAATGATTTATGGAAAAATGATGCTTCTGGCAGACAATTGTTCAATATTTATAAGCAAAGCATATTAGATGCACATAATAATGATGTTGAGTATGTGGTTATGCATTTAAACTCTGATTCTAAAAAAATCGAAAATATCGAAATTGGTTTAAAAAGAATAGCTACATTATTAAAATATGCCGAAGAACTTAATGTAAATATTGCTTTTGAAAATTTGCAAACAGAAGATCAATTAGATAAAATTGAAGACATGTTAAATAATTATTCAAGTGCATGTTTATGCTTTGATGTAGGTCATAACAATATTAAATATAGTGATTTTATTAATTCACATAAAGAAAAAATCAAAATAATGCATATTCATGATAATTTAGGGAAAACTGACACTCATCAAACACCTTTTACTGGTACCGTGAATTGGAAGAAAATATATAATTTAATTAAAGAAATAAATAATCATTGCTTATTTGTGTTTGAAGTGCAGAAGCAAGTGAATGAAGAAGAAAAAACTTTTTTAAAAAATGTATATCTTGCTTATGAAAAAATGAAAAAAGATTTAGAAAAAAATTAAAGGAGAGATATTTATATGGGGAAAAATATTACATTAGTTTTAAAAGAAGATTTGGGACATACAAATTTTGAAATTGTTGAAAGAAAAGGACAAGGTCATCCAGATACTTTGAGTGATACTTTAGCTGAAAAATTATCAAATGCTTATTCTAAATATACTTTGAAACATTTTGGAGCCGTTTTACATCACAATTTTGATAAAGTAGGAATGATGGGTGGTAAGTGTGAGGTTGAATTTGGCCATGGAAAAATGATAGAACCTATAAGAGTTTTATTAAACGGTCGTGCATCTAGTAAATTTGGTAATACTGTAATAAATGTAAAAGAACTTCTTATTAATGAGACCAAAAAATTTTTTAACGATAACTTTCCAATGCTTAATTTTGAAAAAGATGTTAGAATCATATATGAAGTTAGTGAAGGAAGTAGTCCTGGTGGTGTAAAAGGGCATGAAAGTAAAAGACATAGATGGTTTGAGCCAGAAACTTTAGATGATCTTAATGAATTAAAACATCTTAATTGTAATGATACTTCAATGGGATGTGCATTTTACGGATATAGTATATTAGAAAACATAGTGTATAATTTAGAAAGAAAATTAAATTCAAAAGAATTTAAGAAAAATCATATATGGCTAGGTTCCGATATAAAAATTATGGGCTTTAGAGAAGATAATAAAGTGAGTATTACAATGTGCATACCTCAATTATGTACTTATGTAAGAAATGTTACAGAATACTTAAATAATAAAGCTCAAATAGCGGAATATATTAAAACATTTATTCATAGTTTATATCCAAATGTACAGTTAGACTTGTATATTAATACAAGAGACAAAATTGATGAAAATAACACCGATTTATATTTAACATTTACTGGTTCATCAATTGAAATGGGTGATGAAGGATTTGTTGGCCGAGGTAATAGGATGGGAGGATTAATAACTCCAAGAAGATTTTATACTATGGAAGGCATTTGCGGAAAAAATCCTATTTATCATACTGGAAAAATGTATTGTGTTGCCTCATATATAATTGCAAAAAAAATATATGAGAAATGTGGAGTTAATTGTTCAGTAGAAATGATAGGCCAAAGTGGACAGCCTTTGTCGGACCCATTTAAAATTACTATTTATACTGATAAGAAAATTGATTATGATGTTTGTGATAAAATTGCAAGTAATGTATTAAATGACTTTAGTAAAATATCAATGGAGATTTTAGATGAAAAATATCCAATGTGTTAATATTCCGGATAAATATACTCCATATACTATTGAAATCGAATTAACAAACTATTGTAATGCCCATTGTGTTTTTTGTCCTAATAATCGTTCAAACAGAAAAAGAGGATTTATTGATAAACAAAAATTATATGATTTTTTAGATAAACAAAAAGCGATTAAAGCTAATAATTGGTTTAATAAAACATTTAACACTTTAGATTTTCCAAAGGTAGTATATGCAGGGTTAGGTGAACCACTTTTGCACCCAGATTTTTTAGAAATAGTTAAATACACTAAAGAACTAGGGTTTCAAGTAGAAATAGTAACTAATGGTTTATTACTAAATAAAAAAATTGTAGATAAATTGATAGAATTAAAAGTTGATTCTCTAGCAATTAGTTTACATAGCATGAATAAAGAAATTTATAATAAAATTACAGGGCTTTCTTTAAATAATGTTTTACCAAACGTTACTTATGCTTTAGAAAAATATAAAAAAACCAATGCAAAAATTCAACTATGGCGAATAAAGCCTCTTTCAAATATGAAACAAGAAACAAAAAAAGATGAGGAAATGTATAAAGAATATGTAAAAGTATATCCTAATGTTATTGTATTAGGACCATCAGAACCTTGGGAACGAGATATGAATAATCCCACTTCTTGTAATTTAGTAAATGATGATCCAAATAGTGGAATATGGTGTAGAAAATTGTATTATACCCTAAATATTGCATATACTGGAGAAATTGTAATGTGTTGTAATGATTTTAATAGAATTTCTGTTAATATGGGAAACATTTTTGAAACTAAAAACATTTCAGAAACTGTAAGAGAAAAGATTTTAAAAAAACAATTTATGCCAGAAATATGCAAAAAATGTCGTAGATGGAAAGATAATGAATTAGAAGAAATATTTGAAAAATATGGTGGTAAAAATGAATAAAAAAAGAATATTATTATTTTGTGCCCATCCAGATGATGCTGAATTATGTGCCGGTGGAACAATAAAGAAATTTGTAAGCAAAGGTTATAAAGTTAAAATTGTAATTATGACTAATGGTGGTGTAGGAAATAACGATATGAACGTTTCTAAAACAGTAGATATTAGAAACGTAGAGATGCAAAATGCGGCAAGTTTTTTAAATTATGAAGTGAAAAACTTAAATATAAACGATGGTGAAGTATTACCAACATTAGAATATAGAAAACTTGTTATTGATGAAATAAGAAAGTTTAAACCAGATATTATTATGACTCATAGAAGTAATGATTATCACCCAGATCATCGATACACAAGTATATTAGTTCAAGATTCATTAGTACTAATTTGTACTGGAAATTATTGTCCAACATATAGTCCTTTAAATTATACCCCAATAACTTTATTTTTCTGGGATAGGTTTACGAAACCAAATTCATTTAATGCTGATATTGTTTATGATATAACAAATGAATTTGAAGATAAAGTAGAAGCTTTATCAAAGCATAAATCACAATATAAAAGTATAGAAGAATGTAGAAATGTTTTAATTGATATTAATAATGAATTGAAACAAAATATTGAATCAAGCTATAAATATATTGAAGCATTTGAAATTTGCGAATATGCAAAAAAAGACGAATTAATAGCATTTTTAGAGTCAAAAAGTAAAATTTTTGGTTAGGAGTAGGTACAATGAAAGTTTTGTTAATATCAAATTATAATATTGTCGAAGGTAGAGGCCCTATGTTTAGATTAATGAACATGATTCCATATTTAAATACAAAATGCAGTATAGAATTGTGTTCATTAGGCAAGATTGATGATGTAGTAATAAAAATGGCATTAGAAAACAAGATTAAATATTATGAAATCAGTTATAAAACAAAAGGGTGGTTTGTTAAAAATGCTAAAGAAATAGCTAATAATATAATTGATATAGCAAATCAAGATGATATAGATTTAATTGTTTTAACTTGGGAAATTTGGGATGTCGCAGTAGCTTTACAGAATAATATAAATAAATGTAATGCAAAATTAGTAATAACTATGCATTCTATTCCTTTTGTTGCTGCATCAATTAAGACAGGTAATTATGTAATAGATTATATAAAGAAAATTTTATTTGAACCACGATTTATGATTAAAAAATATTTAGTTTGTCGAATTCCACAAGTAAATCATTATATGCATAAATTTAATATATTAACAATGACTAAAACGGTAGAATATAAATTAAATAAATACTTTAAAAATATTAATTTGTATTTAGCATATCCAGGGTATGCTACTAGTTTGCCATTAATACCATCAAACATAAATTATCAATATGATTTTGTTTATATGGCGAAATTTGAATACGGTAAAGGTATATATGAAATTATTAAAATAATGAAAGAAATAAAAAAAGTAAAACCTAATTTCAAATTAGCTTTAGTTGGTGATTTTACATTTAAAGATGAAGAAATCAAATTTTTTAATCAAATAAAAAAATTTGATTTAGATAATAATTTAATTTATTTAGGTTGGTTAGATGGCACAAAAAAGTACGAAACTATTATAAATAGCAAAATATTTTTATATCCTTCATTTGCAGGAGACACGTTTTCAATTTGTTTATTAGAAGCGCTTTCATGTGGAAAACAAGTAGTTTGTTATAGTGTCCCTTTTGTAAGAGATAATTTTAATATTAAAACTGTACATCAAATTCCGGTGTTTAAAAATAAGTTATTTGCTCAAAAAGCAATTGAACTTTTAGATGAAAAAAATTACAATGTTAATGAATCAATTAATTTTGTAAAAAATAACTTTTCTTCATGGAATAAAGTAGCTGATGCAGAATATAATGTCTATAAAAATATTTTGGAGAATAAAAATGGATAACCAAATATTAAAAAATTATAATTTGAAAAACATTACCTTAAAGTGTAAATCTAACTACGGCATTATATATGAAGCTATTTCTGAAGATTATAACAAACTGATAGTGAAAATAAATCTTGATAAAAAAAATTATCATGATTCATGCAAGTATTATACTTATTTTAAAAATATGAAATTATGTAAAATGTATGATAATGATGATAAAAACAATATTCAATTATTAGAATATATTAATGGCGATAATCTTTTTTGTATTTCTGATTTTAATAAAAGAATTAAATTAGGATATGATTACTTTTATAACTGGTCAAAAAAGTTAATAACCATAAACAATGATAAAGACATATCTTTTGAGAGACAAGTTAATGTAATGATTGATAGTTTAAAAAATATGTCACTATCTAGTAAAGTTATTAAATTAGTAACAGAACTTGAGAAAAGAGCAAAACACTTTTTTAAAACATATAATAATTCATACTTGCTACATGGTGATTTGCATCATTATAATATGCTATATGATGGTAAAACAGTGACAGCAATTGATTTATCACCACGGCAAGCAAGTTTTGCAATCGAAATAGCAAAGTTTATTGAAAATGAATTATTTAATAATATAGATAATATATTCCAAATTTTAAATACTTTTTTATTAATATATAAGTTTGAAATCATAAACTGCGATGAATTATTAGAAGGATTATTTATTGATTCATGTTACAGAACATTTGACACTTTCATTGAAAACAAATGTGTCAGCGAACTTGAAAAAGGCATATATATGAATTATGAAATCTTAAAATTTATGGAAAGTAGGGCATGAAAATGAACTATAAGAAATTTGAACAAATAATAATATGTTATATGAAGGCAAAAGGATGGACTTTGTCCATTGCTGTTGATGGTTCAGAAAGACTTGCTTTAGAAAAAAACTATAATCCTAATTTTACAAATAAACCAAAAGACAAATTTTTGATAAATGATGATGAATTTTATTGTAGATTAAAAAGTGGATTAGATAAATTAAATATTCCATATAAAAATTTTAATTCTATTAATAATCCGTATGCAGATACCGATTTTATTATTGCTGGATTGCAGACCATAAATCCTATTATATATGGCAGCTCTGAAGTGCAAATTGACAAATGGCTCTCCTTTCAACCTGTTATTAGATTAATTGAAAAAGATAAATGCGGAGTGGAGGAAGGATATTTTTCTTCTTTTGTCAATGCTTGTGAAATTTCGACAAATACAAATTATGCTGACTATATTCAAGATATTGAAAATTGGATTGATATTTTATCTAGTTGTTCTCTACATTCGAGTGGTTTACAATTAATTTTAAAACCTTCTACCACAGCATATAATGGAGTAGGACTAGAATTTAATTATAAAGGTTTGGAACTTGGTCAAGCGAATTTATATACTTTTAATATTAATGAACAAAATGTAATGATGTCCGACTTTGGATTTGGTTATGAGAGAATTTTGTGGGCAATTAATGGCGGGAAAAATTTTTTTGCACCATTTGTATCTAAATATGATTATTTATTTGGTGATTTAAAAGAAGTTGATAGAATAAGAACTATTACTTTAATGGCAATGTCTGGTATTAAAGGTGGTTCATCTGGTAAATCAAAACATATGAGAAATTTAATTAAAGAAACTTTTGGAATTAATATTATTCCTAACATTGATGGACAAATAAAGCGTTATTATGAATTTTACTCAAAATTTATTTCTCCATCCATTGAATTAAACGAGGTAAATGGTATCATTAATAATGAATTGGCATTGAATATAAAGAAAAAAATATTAAAACAAGCAGGCATTAGTAGTTATTCTTCTTTAAGCGGTGTAGATATTGAAACGGTTTGTAATACAATTTTTCTGGACCAAGTGCACAAAGAGAATAAATTTACAAAAATAAAGGAAATTAAAGGAGGTAAAATAAAATGAAATTATTATTAGCCGGTGGTGGAGAACCTGAACAAGTTCAACCACTAGACGAATATTTTACAAATTACGTAAAAGAAGGTAAAGTTTTATATATTCCTGTGGCAATGCATAAAATCCCTTATGATGAATGTGAAAGTTGGTTTAGGAAAACATATGCAAAATATAATATATATAATATAGATGTATGTACAGATTTGAAAAAAGCTCCCAATTTAAATAAATATAAAGCCGTATTTATAGGAGGAGGAAACACTTTTAAATTATTAAAAGAAATTAAAGAAAGTAATTTTGATTATGCTCTTACAGAATATTTAAAAAATGGGGGCTTTGTTTATGGTGGCTCAGCTGGCGCTATTATTTTTGGAAAAACAATAAAAACTTCTAGTCATGCTGATAAAAACTTAGTTGGTCTTAAAGATTTAAATGGATTAAATTTATTAAATGGTTATGATATCTGGTGTCATTATAATGAAAAAAAAGATTTAATTAATGTTTTAAAATTAGAAAACTCTACTATTGTACTTTATGAAGAATCTGGCGTTTTATTTGATGGTGAAAAATTTATAACAATTGGTAAAAATCATTTAATTTTTCCTGATGATTTTGAATAGATATAAAGATTTTTATTTGAAATAGTTTAAATATATGTTTTAATCATAAAGGTGGTGTTTTAAATTTTTAAAAGTGATGAAAATGAATATATTTTAAAATTAAATGAAATATTAAGTGCTTTTCTTAAATCTAATGAGAAAATAGTAAAAATGGAAAATACTTCTGGGGGTATTGCTAATAAAGTTATTAAACTTACTACTAACTTTAATCATAAATATATATTCAAAATTTATAAAAAGAAAAGAAATCAAATACTGCCATTTGAACTAATGAATTTTTTAGAAGAAAATGGTATAAATGTTGTAAAACCTAAAAATAAAAAACCAATTATTTTTGAAAACACTGATTGTTATTTGTTTGATTATATAGAAAATGTTCCAACAATTTTTAATAATGCAATGGCATCTTATTTAATTAATCTTTTAAAGATAATTTCAAATTTTAAAACATCCATCAATAATGATGAGTACTATTATAAAGTAAAATGTGATAATGAATATAAACTTTTAAAAGAAAAGAAAAATTATATACTCGATGATGATATTGTTAATCAAGTTTTAAAAAGATATGACGAAATAAAAAAGTTACCTATAAATAATGAAAAAGAAGTAGTTCATTCTGATATTAGTACATCAAACTTATTGACAGCAAAAGATGGATACTATTTAATTGATTTTGATGAAGTTAGATTTACTTCTAAATTATATGATTTGGCAGTTATTTTGGTAAAATTTTTCTTCGAAGGAAAAAATATTGATATAAAAAATGCTAAATCATTTGTTGATTTATATTTGAAAAACTTTAATGAATATGATTATAACGACTGTTACAATGTTTTTGAATATTATGTTGTAAAGCAGTTGCTAGAAAAATTTTCGGATTATGAAATATATGGTACTGATTTATATTCAAAGCAGCAGCAACAAGATGACTTTAGAAACTGGATTTATTATTTTGAACATTTAGACCTAATTAAACAAATTTTTAATTTGCATTTTATAAATGCTTAAAAAGAGAAAATAAGCATAATCAATAAAATTTAAAAAATACATAAGCTTGATTTTACTGGTGGTATAATCATTTTTATCAGTATTCTATCAATATAAACTTGGATAAAAATAGCCAAGTTTTTTTGTAAACAAATAACCTTCATAGGCATATATTTAATTGGTGATTATATGTTCTTTAAAAATATACACAAAAG
>CALVVS010000042.1 GCA_944363925.1 uncultured Bacilli bacterium
GTAAATACCATTGTTGCTTTAAAACTAGATAGAGTAACAAGAAGTATTTATGACTGGGAATTCATTATGAAGTTTTTAGAAGAAAATGAAGCCTATATTGATTGTGCGAATGATGAAGTAAATACTACGACTGCTAATGGAAAAATGATATCAAGACTCTTAATGAGTGTTAGTCAAAATGAAATTGAAAGAACAAGTGAAAGAACTAAAATGGGATTAGTAGGAGCAATTAAAGAAGGTCACATTCCTATGAAGAATTTAACTGGTTATAAAAGAGTAAATAAGAAACTAGTGCCAGATGAAGAAACTAAAGATGTAGTCATAGATATCTTCAATAAGTACTTATCAGGTTGGTCATTACAAAAGATTATGAACGATTTAAATAAACGTAATGCCTTAAATAAGAAATGGCTTTATTCCCATGTAGAAAACATCATTAATAATAGAATATACTGTGGTGATTTTGTTTATCATAAAGGTAAAAAGGATGAACATATTTATGAAAATGTCGTAGAAGGAATTATTAGTAGAGAAACATGGTTTGATTGTCAAAATCAAAAAGGTAAAAACTCTAGAAACTACACAAGAACAATCTACTACTTATTCTTACAAAAACTATATTGCCCTAAATGTCATACTCTAATGGCAGGAAGAAGTCCAGGTGGCAATAAAAAATACGATTATGTTTATTATAGATGTCATAAGTGCCATACCTATGTAAATGAAAAAGAGATTATCAAACAGCTAAAAGAAATCATCTATGAATTAGTAGAGTATGATTTTCTAGTTCATGAAATCTATGCACCAGTTATCTTTGGAGCAAATCATAAAGAACAAACAATAACAGAAATAGAATCTTTAAAAAGACAAAGAAATAGATTAAAAGATGCTTATAAAACTAGTATAATCACTCTAGAAGAATTTACAGAAGAAGTTAATAACATTGATAACAGACTACAAGAACTAGAAAATAATTTAAAAAATAACGTTCTAACAATTGATGATATTAATCTAGATAGTCCATCTATTTATAAAGATATTGATAAAATAAAACAAGTAAAATTAAATGATAAACTACTAGATAAATCATCAATATGGAATAATCTATCTAAAGAAAGACAACAAGAACTATGTATGAAATATATTGAGACCATAGATTTAGGCTATGATGAAAATAGAAAAGTAGTAATTGAAAAAGTAAACTTTAGGAAGTCTTTCCTAGAAGAATATAGTACCTTATTTACAGAAGGTATTGTTGATAAAGAAGTAACAGTATCTTACGAAGATACTACCAAAATAGTAAGTTTTTCTTCTCCTAAAACCGAAAAAGAAGTAGAAGACTACATTCAAAAACTACAAAATTATTATCAAGTGGAGTACTTTAAAATAGATGTAATAAGAGAAGAAGATGGAACTTTCTATTTAGAATACAGTCCAAATAAAAAGCAAGAAATTATAAAATTAATTCCCATCAAAGATGAAAAAGGTTTCAAACCTAATCTAGGTTATGGTGTAATAGCAGTATCTTAAATAAAAATAGAGTGTACATAAATTTCAAAATAATAATGAAATAAATGTACACTTTTCCTTTAAAAATATTTTTAAAATTTCCAAAAAAATGTACAAATCGCCTCAAAAATCTTAAAAAAATAGCTAATTTTGTCAGACTTCTGACTGACAAATAAGCATTTTTAGGCATTTTTGATAGAAATCCTGTTAGACAAAAGTCAGACAATTTAGACATTGTCGGACAATTACAATCTTCTAAAATCCTTATAATACGGTCAAACTCGTCACTGGCGATGTTGTTTGTCAGACATAGTTATCCTGTTTAAAATGACTTCTCGAAAATGTACATAAAAATCTTAAAAATTCAAAAAATTAGGGACATCAAAAAGTACAAAGAAGTATATTGAAAATGCTAGAAATGTGTTGGTATAATATTGATTGTTAAGGAGTTGATGTGTAATGGCAAATTTTACTAAAATTCAACAAGGAATTTTAGGCCTTTCACCAGGTTCATATCAAAGATTATGTTCCGATTATTATGCAAGAGTAAATAATATTACGAAAATACATGATATTGGATCAAAAGAAGGAACCGACAAAACTACTTCCGGAATTCCCGATTCTTATATTGTTAATAATGATAATACTTATACTCTTTTGATGTATGGAACTGTCGAAAGGAATGCTATTAAAAAAATAAAAAAAGACATAACAGAAGCTCATGATTGTAATAAAACAGGTATCTCAATAGAAAAAGTAAAAAGAATAGTTTGTTTTCATACTTGTACAAATATTACTCCTGGCAAATACGAAGAGCTTATTCATATGTTTGACGATGTGAGTATCGAATTAATAGATATAGATACAATGGCACATGATATCAAGGATAAGTTTAATTCGCTAGCAGTTGAATATTTTCAACTACCGGTAGATACAAATCAAATAAGTGATATTGATACTTTTATTAAAAGGTATGATCACTATTCGTTAAATTCTCCTCTTTCAATTAAATATATAGAAAGGAAGGAAAAAGATGAACTTATTGAAATTATCAATAAATCAAAAAAGGTAACATTAATAACAGGCAAAGCAGGAATTGGTAAGACAAAACTTGCATTAGAGGTTTGTAAAGAATTGCAAAAACAATATTGTTGTTTATGTGTAAGAAGTAATAATAACGATATATATGAAGATATAAAAAACAGTATAGAAATAGAAAAAAAGTATTTAATATTTGTTGACGATATCAATAATTTACATAATTTAAAATCATTTATTGATTTAATGGCAATAAGCGATAAAGAAATTAAAGTTATTGGTACAGTTCGAGAATATGCTATAAAAGAAGTACTATCTAAGATAGAAGAATATACTATACCAGAAGTTTTTAAATTAAATGAATTAAAAGATAATGATATCATTGAAATATTAAAAACTAATTATAATATTCAAAATCTAAAATGGCAAAAAAACATTACAAAAATAGCTAATGGAAATCCGAGAATAGCAATAATGACAGCACAGGCATTATTGAATGGTACTGTAGAATCATTTAACAGTGTTTCAGAAGTTTTTAGAGAATATTACGATAAAATTATAGAACAAAATAAGTTAGGTGACATGGAAATAAGAACATTATTTTACTTATCTGTATTATCACCTTTAAGTATAAAGAATGAGCAAATAAAAAAAGTTCTTAAAGACCATAATGTTTATGATATAGAAAAGTTTGATAAACTTAATGATTTAGAGCTGATAGAATTTTTCAATAAAGAAGCTATTAAAATATGTGATCAAAATTTTAGTAACTATATTATATATAAATATTTAATAGTAGAGAAGAAAATAAGTATATCAGTATTATTAGAACAACTCTATCCAGCATTTATGAGAAGATTTATTGAATCAATTAATATGATATGTGAGATTTTTAATTCAGAAGAAACGTTTGACTATATTAAAAATGAAATAAATCAGCTTTGGGATAGTAAATATTTTGATAATGATGAATTTTTGAAAGCCTTTCATAATTTAAATTTATCTAAAACTTTATTAATAATAAAAAATAAAATCGAAAAAGCTCCACAAAAACAATTGGAAGAAAAAGTCCAGTTTGATGATAATGTGTTTTTAAATGATCCTATTATTGAACTATTATGTGATATTCGAAATTCTGAAAATTATAAAATAGCATTTGAATTACTTTTAAATTATTTAGAAAAAAATCCTAATATATATAATCAAATAGAAAAATCTATTGTGGATTATTGGATAATGGTTGATTTAGATCCATCATTTGAAATAGAATCATTTGTAATTAATAAATTATTTTCTAAAGTAAAAGAAAAAAATATTTCTGAAATTTATAAACATATGCTTAAATCTGCTATAACAAAAGGTCTTAAAACACAATACCAAATTACAAAGCCAGGAAAGAACAGTAGAACAATCGAATTTATAAATGTCACTTTGAATTATACATCAAAATTGTGTCAATATAGAAATCACATTTGGAATATAATAATAAAAACGTTAAGTATATATCCGGATTTTGAAAGTATATTTGTTGACGATTATTCTATTTGGGCTTTTAATGAAGAAAAAAATAGAATTATGGAATCGGATATTAGATACCTGAATAAGGTTTTATTTACTAAATGGGAAAAGCCAACCTTAAGAGAATGGAAAATAATTGATCTTATAAAAACTATGTGTTCAGAAAACCATGTTAATATTCCACAGAATATTTATAATTTAAAGGAGTCTAAAAAATTTCAATTACTAAAAATTTTAGAAAATTATGATTATGATAAAGACGAAAATAATACAGAATTAGGTAATATAGTAAACGATAACAATGATTTAATCTATCAAGAAATTTTCGATGTATTAAATGAGATTAAAAGAAACAATATTAAAGTTGATGATTGGAAAATTAATAAAAATTTAGAAATATTATTTGAAAGTATTAAGAAAAAAGGTGACAATTATTTTGAAAAAGTTTTTACGCTTTATATCAAAAATAATTGCCCGTTTATATCATATCCCTCATATTTAATTTCGTTTGCGAATTTAAATATGAAAAATACTATTATGGATATAATATTAATAAATGAATTTGATTATAAATATTATGTGTTATCTTGCTTACTAGAAAATTATGAAGAAAATATTAACTATTTAGATATTGTAAAAAAATTTATTTCTAACCAAAAAACTAATAATGTAAAATATACTTTTAACGTTAGTGTGATTATAAAATATAGTAAATTTGATTGTAATTTATTAAATACTTATACAAAGCAAATTATTAAATCTAATGATTTAAATTTGTTTTCACGATATCTGGCTATTCCTAAAGATTTTGACGAAATACAAAAGATATATAATACTTTTAATGATAAACATTTACTAGAAGAATTATATATAATGACTTTGCCATCCCATTTTGCAGATCATAGTGGATATTTAGGTTATTTACTTGTTAAAAATAATTTTAAATTTATTAATAAACTAATTAAAAAAGATAATTACAATTCCGGAAAGCTTCGTGAAATAATTAATTATTTATGGGATGATAAAGATTATATGAATTTAATTTTAAAAACATATGATGCGATAAAGGAAGAATATTTGGGTTATTTAAGCCTATATCATTTATTTGAAAACAATAAATATGAAGATAAGCAAATTAAATGGTTTAAAAAATATATACTAAATAATTTGACTAATGCAAATAATTTAAAAGATGTATTTAGAGTTATAGGAACAAAAAAAGCATTGATTAGAAAAGATTTAATTTTATTTTTATTAGTACATTCAGAGGATGAAAGAATAATAGAAGGAATAAATTTATTTTCTTTAAGAGAATCATGGTCAGGAAGTAGGTTGCCACTTATAGATAAAAAAATAAGTTTTTTGGAAGAATTAAAGCAAGAAATTAATTCTAAACAAGAAATAAAATATTTGTATTGTATTCAATATTTAGAGGAATGCATTAATATTATAAAAAAGGATAAGAGAAAGGTTGAAATTGAAGAATATTTAGATGATTTTCTTGATTAGTGTAGAATTTACTGAATAAATGATTTGAATAATATTTTGTTAAACGATAAAATTGATTGGAAATGCAAAAATAAGATTATAGAATTAGATTATGATAATTTTCAAGTGCTTGTAAAACTAAAGTTAAAAATTCCCAGGGATATTCAATTAAAAGAATATGTAAAAATTGAAATATTTAGTAATTTAGAAGAAATAATATTTACTTCAGAAGAATTTTGGTTGAAATTAAAAAATACAAAAATAGAAACATAACTAAATTTATTATTCGTAATTGCAATTTTTTCTGATTGTCAACAATTAAAAATAATAAAGTCTTTTATTAATAAGATTAATAATTTAATAGATTAAGAAATAATGACATTTATTGATTCACAACAAAATAAAGAAGAATGTGATGAGGCTATACTTGAGAAAGAATATGATAGAACAAAAAAAGAAAGAATGGAATCTGTAAATGAAGATAACTCCAATATAACAGAACTTCAAATAATTGGTAGTGGCCTTGTTGTATTTACTAATGATATTTATGATGATTATGAGTCAGTTAATTTAATAATACATGGGGATTTATAAAAATCTTCTAAATGACTTTTATAGACATAATAAAAAGATTTTGATACAATGAAACAAATGGAGTGTGTTGATATATGGCTTTTAAGAGTTATAGTTGGTCTATTGGAACTACTAGTTTTAGAACAAGTCAATTAAATTATAAAATAGAAAGACAATTGCAGTTATTAAAAGAGTTTTGGAATATCAATTCTGATAATGAATGGAATAATGATACACAAGAAAAGTATTATAATTATTTAAAAGAAAAAGATTTTGTAGCAGGGGATGCAAAGAGGCGTGATAAAGATGCTAGAGAAAAAACTTCAGGATTAGTTGATATAGGAGTTTTAACTAGTGATAGAAAACTTACTGAAGTAGGTGTACACATTGAAGAATTATTAAATAAAAAGATAAAAAAAGATAATATTTTTCTAATTCCTGAAGATAGTTACTATTATTTATTGCAATTTTTAAAACTTCAAATTACAAATGATGGATTACAAATAAAACCTTTTATTGCACTGATTTATATGATAGAAAAATTAGGCTATTTAACATATGATGAATTCACTTATTTATTACCATTATGTAAAAATATGTTTGATGTCAAGAAGATGATAGAGAGAATTAATGCTAATAGACTAGGAATAGATATAGATACTATAATTACTATAAAGATTTACGATATGCCTAATTATTTACAGGCATGGCAGGTTTTTAGGGAAGATTATCCTGTTACCGAAAAAACATTTGAAAAAATTGGGCTAAATAGGAAGAGTCGCACCTATGATTGGCCATATAATAATTTATACCATATGTTAGTAGATTTAGTATTCCATTTAAAACATGAAAATTTTATAAATAGATTAGATAAATATAATGACTTATATAGTGCTTGCAAAAAAATTTCTGGAAATGCCCAGAAGTTATGGAACGATTACTTGTTTTTTGGTTATAAGCCAAAACAATTTGATGAAGAATTTGATTTAAAGTTTAAACAGATATCTTTATCTTTACAAAAAAATATTATAGATTTTAAAAGGGAATTTTTTGAAAAGCTTCATGTTTTTAAATGGAAGGTTAATTTGAAAGAATACTTCGACTTAAACAAAAGATATTTTTCTTTAACTGATATAATAAAATTTGAAGAAGATAAAATTGAATTAGATTTATTAGCAAAGTATTATTTTGAAAATATCATAGATGACTTATTAGAAGAAAAATTCCTTAATTCAGCAGAATATATGAAACTATTTCATAGTTTAGTGCCTATAGAAAGAATTTCTATCAAATACAATATTAATATGAAAGACGTTGTAAATAATATTAATAAATCTTTAGGTACAGATTTAACAATTTATAATATTAAAAATTATGTTGAATCTGAGAAGTTAAAAGAGTTTAATAAATTAATAGATAGTAAATTTAAAACGGCAGACCTTATCAGATTATTACAACAAATAAGAAATAGAGAAGATGAAAGTGTAACAGAATATGTAACAGATAATGCGACAGTACCTACAATTTTTGAATATGTTTTAGCAATTGCTTGGTATAGAATAAGTGGCAAAGAGGGAAATATATTAGATTATATGAACTTAAGTTTAGACGCAGATTTGCTTCCTAAAACGCATGCCGGTGGAGGAATGGCTGATATAGTTTATAAGTATAATAAATCAATTTATCCTAAACATGATTTAATTTTAGAAGCAACTTTATCTGAATCAACAGGACAAAGAAAAATGGAATTAGAGTCTGTTCCTAGGCATTTGGCAACTAATATAATTCAAACAGGCAATTCATCTGATTATGCAATATTTGTAGCAAGTAATTTAGAAGAAAATGTAATATTAGGAATGAGAGGAGTAAGAAACACGTATTATCCCAAAGGAAATGGAGAATATATTAATAATTTAAAAATCATTCCTATAGATATTGAAATTATAAATAAATTTCTTGTTAATGATATAAAATATGAAGATATATACAAGTGGTTTGACAGTGCATATCATTCAACAACTCCAGATCCAATATGGTATCAAAAAGAAATATTAGAAAAAATATAAAAGATAGTTGTGATGCTATCTTTTTTTTGCTATAATACAATATGTAGAATAAGATGCCTAAAATGGAAATGAGATGAACTATATGAAAACAATTTCAATTAACAATAGAAGATACATAGGAAGTAAATCTAGAATGTTAAACTTTATTGATGAAGTTATAAAGAAAGAGAACATAACTTTTTCTTCTTTTTTAGATTTATTTGCAGGGACAGGTAACGTTGGATATCATTTTAATAATCAACAAACAAAAATATATGCTAATGACATTTTAAAATCTAACTATCTATCATTTTTAGCATGGTTTGGTTGTGAAAAAATTGATAGAAAAAAAATAAAAAAATATATTGAAAAATATAATAGTATATCTGATATCAAAGAAAATTATTTTTCAAAAAATTTTAGTGAAACATATTTTAGTAAAGATAATTGTAAAAAAATAGGTTTTATAAGAGAAGACATTGAAACAAATTATTTGCAAAAAAAAATAAATCAACGTGAAAAAGCAATATTAATTACATCATTAATTTATGCGATGGATAAAATTGCTAATACAGTTGGACATTATGATGCATATAGGAAAAACGGAAATTTAGAAAAGAAATTAGAATTATGTATGCTGGATTTAAAGTCAAATACAAATAATAAAAATAATAAAGTTTTTAATGAAGATGCTAATGAATTAGTAAAAAATATTAAAGCAGACCTAGTATACATTGATCCTCCATATAATTCACGACAATATTCTGATGCTTACCATTTATTAGAAAATGTTGCCATGTGGGAAAAGAAAAAAGTGCATGGTATTGCAAAAAAAATTAATGTAGATAATGTAAAAAGTAAATATTGCTCAGTATCTGCACCATTAGTTTTTAAAGATTTAATAGAAAACATTAATGCAAAATATATAATTGTTTCTTATAATAATATGGGTACAAAAGGAGCTGGAAGGTCACAAGCAAAAATTAGTGATGAAGATATACTAAATGATTTAGCCAAAAGAGGGAAAGTTACAGTATACGAAACGGATTTTAACCAATTTAATACAGGAAAAACTCACATTGATGGACATAAAGAACGACTATTTGTATGTAAAGTTGGAAAAACTAAGAATAAAAAAACAAAAGGAGTAGTTACTCAAATTGATAAAGTTAAGTCTCCTTTAAATTATACAGGAGGAAAATATAAAATAATAAATCAATTGCTCCCACTTTTTCCTAGAAAAATAGGAACATTTATAGATCTATTTTCTGGTGGAGCAAATGTTGGTGTAAATGCTAAAGCAGAAAAGATTATTTGTATTGATAAACAAGAAGAAATTATACGTATTATGAATGATTTGAAGAAATATGATGAAGAATATATTGTTGATTCTCTGGAAAAAATAATTTCAAAATATAAATTAAGTAATTCATTATTAAATGGATATAAAGAATATGGTTGTACAAGTGACAAAGGATTAGGATCATACAATAAAGAACAATATTTAAAATTAAGAAATGATTATAATAATATTAAAAATAAATCAATAAAAAAAGATTTGATGCTTCTAACATTAATAATTTATTCCTTTAATAATCAAATTAGATTTAATTCTAGTAATGAATTCAATATGCCAATTGGCAAAAGAGATTTTAATAATTCTATAAGAAAAAATTTAAGACAATTTATGAAAAAAATTAAAGAGCAAAATATTGACTTTATATGCTCAGATTTTAGAAAATATTCTATTCCTTATAAAGAAGATACGTTTGTATATTGTGATCCACCATACTTTTTAGGTACAGCAAGTTATAACGAGAATGGAGGTTGGACTGAAAGAGATGAAATAGACTTGCTTGCTTATTTAAAAAGTTTAGATGCTAGCAATATAAAATTTGCTCTATCAAATGTCATTGAGCATAAAGGAAATAAAAATGTCATTTTAAATAAATGGATAAAAGAAAATAATTATAATGTTCATATAATTCAATGTAATTATAATAATTCTAACTATCATAAACAAGAAGGAAATATTACTAAAACAATCGAGATTTTAGTTACTAATTATTAATTGAGTGGTATTCAAAAAAACTAAAAAATAATAATGTTTTGTATTATTGAAAACAGTAAAAAAATTTATTATAATATATTTATATAAGCGCTAGTACAGGCTTTGTAGTTTTGTACTGCGCTTTTTTTGTAGGAGGTAGTAATAATGTTAAGAATTTATATTGGTCCTAATGGCTATGGAAAAACACATAGGATAATGGAAGAAATAAAAGATTTAGAAAAAAAAGATTATATATTATTAAGTTCGGAATTAGTATTTGCAGATGAAATGAAAGATACAGTAAATAGTTCTTTTGTTATGGACTATATAATACAAGAACTTTTAAGTAATGATGAAGTTGAAAATGCAAAAAAAGCTTATGAAACTTTAGTTGATAAAAGTATAGAAGAAAATCAGCAAATGTATAATGATATCATGGATGAAGTATTAGCTTTAAATCAGCAGCAAAGAAAAAAAGATGTTATAGCGTCTACACCAACGAAGGAATATAAAAAAACGGTAAAAATTAATGCAGATGATTTGAAAAATAGTATGGGAAGTGGACAAAAGTTACAGTTTTTATTAAAATTAATACAACACAGCAATAAAAAATACGTTTATTTAGATGAACCAGAAAATCATACTCATCCGTCAATGTTACATATTACTGCAAGGTTAATAAATGAATTAAGTGAAACAAAAGAAGTATGTGTAGCAACACATTCTCCTGAATTACTAAATTTATTAAATATTGACTTTAAGAATATTTATATTTTTAATGATCCAGAATTTAGGGGACCACAAAAAATAGATTTTGAGAAAGCTGTTGTTATTCCTGCAACAATCAATTTAGAAAATATAAATCATAAATCTAGAAGTTATTATGATATAGAAACATTAAAAAATAATATACTTGAATTGCATAAAAAAGAATTTTTTGAAACATTATTTTCTAAAAATGTTTATATTGTTGAAGGGATTAATGATGAGTTGTTTTTAAAAAAATTGTTATATAAATATGGAAAACAATATGAGCAGTATAGTATATTTCATTGTTATGGAAAACCTCATTATTTACCATTTATAAATATTTTTGAAAATTTAGGAATTAAAGTAATTGTCTTATTTGACAAGGATCATGAAAGTGATATTCATATGGCAATTAATAATGCTATAAAAGACAGTAGGGTATATCACGAATTTAATATGATTATTGAGAGTGAATTAGGATATAAAGGTAATAAAAGCGATTCTACCAGTTGGATTGAGTTTTTAGATAATTATGATGAATATGAAAAATATAAATATTTAGTAGAAATTGATTTTAATAATTAAAATTGAAGAAGATCATATGAAAGAGTCAAAAATTATCACCATCATATTATCTATTATATTAATTATTTTAATACCATTAGGAGTTTATTATTACTTTGTTTCTGAATTTATTTACAATATTTTAATTAGTATTATTACTGGAGTTATTGTTTCAATTATAACAGCACTGTGTCAGTATTTTGTTATCAAAGGAAAAATAAAAAATAATATTTTCAATTGCTATTTTGATATGTATAAAGCGATATATGTTTCGAAACATAAAAAAGTGTTATTTCATTATCCAGTATTAAATATTTATAAAAAGTTACTAGTAGTTTCTGATGAATTATCAAAAAATCTTTCTGAATATTCTAGTTTCTTACCTACTAAGAAAAATAAGTTATATAAAAAATTAAATCCAACTCTAAATCCTAACTTTGACAAATTTAATATAAAGAATCTTTCAAAATTAATTCTACCTTTAAATTCAAAAGAATTTAATGAATTGATTATGCCGATGCAGAAAGAATTAAACAACATTTTAAAAAATATAAATACAGAAAAGTTTGAGAAAGAATTTACAGATTTTAAGAAATTATATATTATGCTTAATAAATAATATTGAAGAAAGGAGTACTTAATGAAAAGATATGAATTGATACCAGATGATGATAATATCGAAGCGACTATCAATGAAGATTTGTTAGGAAGAAATAAAAAACTAATTAATCTGATGAAATTATTAAATAATATAAATGAGAATTTTCTTATGTCAATAGACGGTGAGTGGGGAACAGGAAAGACTTTTTTTGTAAAGCAATTAAAATATATTTGTGAAAATGCAGAAAATATCGAATATATAAAAAATCATAAAGATTATGAAAAAATACTACAGTTTTCTAATAAGTATTTACCTATTTATTATAAGGGAATTTTCAAAAATAAATCTTACAATTTTAGTTAGCATATGGAGTTATAACAAGACTCCATTTTTCTAACC
>CALVVS010000043.1 GCA_944363925.1 uncultured Bacilli bacterium
AAGAAGTTTTCTAACATCTTCTGGTGAATACATAACTATATTATCAAGTTTTTCCATAATCACACCTCCTCTAACTTGTTACTTTTATAAGTACTTTTTCAAAATGTTTAAGTTAAATTCTATGTGATATATGCACCCTGTGAGTCAGAATTTAACATAACATTTTGATGTTGTCAATGGATATTTTGAAATTTCCTTCTACATATAACAGCACTTAAAATTTGAAAAAGGATACATTTATTATTAAATTTTTTCCTCTTCTATAAATAAACAGCACTTTAAAATTCTAAAACCGGGACAAGTATTTTAAATTTTTAAAAAAATTTTTAAATATAAAAGTTAAACGAAATTAAAAATACTAAAATAAAAGTAAAAAGAGTTCATTTTTAGAAACAAATTAAGAGAATAAATTTGTACTTTTACAGACTAATAAAACAATTTATATAGAATAAAATTGGAACAAATAAATTACTTATTAAAAATTAATTGGTAAATTATTTTGGAAATTATTAGGAATAAAAAGAACTTTTTTTGTACTCAAATTTCTACTTTTTAAAAGACCTAAAATTTATGAAAAAATGAATTTTTTGTCTTAGCAAGCAATGAATTCGTTCACACGGATTCTATTCAATGGGATAAATCCCAAACCCTGAGTGGAAATTTTAAAATAAACTTAATTTACATTATGCTGATATAAAAATGGAGCTGATTAGGTTAATTACTCAATTAAGATTTTTAAAAATAAAATTTAAAAAATAAAGTAAATCTCTTTAAAATTTAGTGAAAAAATGGTAAAATGCAAATAATACTGAAAAATATCTTGCATAAACAAATATTGGAAAAATTTGTTAACTCAAACAAAAGCTAAATGATATTTATTATTAGGAATAAATATTTAAATTTTGAAAACATATGAAATTTATGTACAAATTATAATTAAATAATCAGGAGAGATGGTAATGCAAGAAATAACATATAGGATTTATGCAGATGAGTCTGTAAGTGATGGTAAATATTATAGTAATTTTTATGGAGGGGCTTCAATAAGAACAACAGATATACCCGAGATAGAAAAAGCTTTAAATGATAAGAAAAAAGAGTTAAATCTAAATGGGGAAATAAAGTGGACTAAAGTTACAGAAAATTATTTAGAAAAATATATAGAAATAATCAATCTATTTTTTTCATTTATAAAGGCTGGAAAAATAAAAGTAAGAATTATGTTTGCTCAAAATGCTTATGTATCTGATGGGCTAACAAAAAAGCAAACAGATAATGAATATAGCATATTGTATTATTATTTTTTAAAAGATGCTTTTGGTATAAAATATAGTAACTCTACACCATTCAAAACGAAAGTAAACTTCTCTTTATACTTAGATGATTTACCATGTGGAGAAGAACAAAAAGAAGTCTTTAAGAAAAGTTTATTTAGAAATAATTTTGGATTTAAACAAAACAATGTAGAAATAACGGAATTTATTGAAATTGATTCTAAAAAGCATGTAATTCAACAATGTATGGATATTATATTAGGATCTATGAATTTTAAACTTAATGATTTTGATAAAATAAAGGATGAAACAACTGGAAGGAGATCTAAGAGGACAAGGGCTAAAGAAAAATTATATAAAATTATTAATAAAAATATTAGAGAAATACGAAAAAACTTTAATGTAGGAATTACAACTGGTATCAATGGAGATCAATCTAATTATTGGAAACACCCATATAGGCATTGGAATTTTATTTCCTCATATTCACATTTTGATGAAACTTTAACAAAAAGAGGAGATAAAAAGAAAAATAAAAAATAAAGCTCCATTAATCCTAGACCGCGAATAAATCGTAGCCGTTAAAACGGATTAACAGAGCATTTATATAAAATATCATAAGATATTTATTAACTATTTTATGCAATTTGTCTATATATTATACATGATCTTTTTACTTTTGTCAAATATATTGTACATTTTGAAAAGTTAAAAGTCAAGAAAAATTAAAAAATTTTTTAATTATAAATGAACTATTTTGTTATAGGCTAGAAACAACTGATATAATAAAATATTTTAATTTGAAGCAAAAATAAAAAAACATGGAGGTCAAATATGACACAATTTGAACAAGAACAAGCAGCAAAAAAATTTGTGGAGTTATGGAAAAACAAAGGATCTGAAAGAAGTGAAGCTCAAAAATTTTGGATTCAATTATTAAGAGACGTTTTAGGTGTTAATAATTCGGAACAGTATATTGATTTTGAATTACCTATAAAGTTAGCTAAAACATCATTTGCAGATGGCTATATAGAAGATACTCATACCCTTATTGAAATGAAAAGTAAAGATATAGATTTAGAAAAAAAGGAAAAACAATCTGACGGTAGTATGCTTACCCCATATCAACAAGCTAAAAGATATAGTGATAATTTAGGCTATACAAAAAGAGCAAGATGGATTGTTGTTTCTAACTTTAGACAGATTGATATATATGATATGGAAAAGCCTCATTCTAAGCCACAGAGAATAGAACTTGAAAATCTTCCAAAAGACATTTATATACTAGATGTTTTAGTAAACAGTGAAGATGAAAATATAAAAAGAGAAGAAGATTTATCTGTTGATGCAGGTAAAATTGTAGGAAAATTATATAAGGAGTTAGAAAAAGAATATTTAAAAAGAGAACCAGATGAAACCAAATTTGCTACCAGTATAAATGCACTTTGTGTCAGATTAGTATTTTGCCTATATGCTGAAGATTCGGGATTATTTGGTAAGCATATGATGTTTCATGATTATTTGAAAAAATATCCTGCATCAGAAATTAGAAATGCTCTAATTAAATTATTTAAAATATTAGATACTCCCGAAAAACAAAGAGATAAATTTGAAAGTGAAGAATTGTTAGCTTTTCCATATGTAAATGGTGGATTATTTGCTGATGAAGATATAATTATTCCACAAATTACAGATGAAATAAAAAATATTTTATTAGTAGATGCAAGTGAGGAATTTAATTGGAGTAATATTTCTCCTACAATATTTGGTGCTGTTTTTGAAAGTACATTAAATCCTATTACAAGAAGAGAGGGCGGAATGCACTATACTTCTGTAAAAAACATTCACAAATTAATAGATGCATTGTTTTTAGATAAATTAACTTATGAGCTTGATAAAATAATTAGTAACCCTGTAGTAAATGAAAGAAAAAAACAATTATTAAAATATCAAGAAAAATTGGCAAGCCTTAAATTTTTAGATCCAGCCTGTGGAAGTGGTAACTTTTTAACAGAAACATATTTATCATTAAGACACCTTGAAAATAGAATGCTTGAAAGTTACTATGAAGGTCAAGCTCAATTCGCCACAACAGATACAAGCCCAATAAAAGTTTCAATAAATCAATTCTATGGTATTGAGATTAATGATTTTGCAGTAACAGTTGCAAAAACAGCTCTATGGATTGCAGAAGACCAAATGTATAAAAAAACAAAAGAAATTGTAATGATAAATGAAGCTTTCTTACCTTTAAAATCTTATACTCAGATAACAGAAGGTAATGCTTTACGCATTGACTGGAATGAAATTGTATCAAAAGAAGAACTAAATTACATAATGGGTAATCCACCTTTTGTTGGTGCAAGAAAAATGTCACAAGCGCAAAAAGACGATTTATTTTATGTGTTTGGAAACATAAAGAAAATTGGTAATATTGATTATGTTTCTGGATGGTATAAAATTTCTACTGAATATATGAAAGGAACAAATATTAAAGCTGCCTTTGTTTCAACAAACTCAATTACTCAAGGTGAACAGGTCGCTATATTATGGAAAAATTTATTTGAGAGTAATATTGTAATAAATTATGCATATAGGACTTTTGTATGGGATAGCGAGTCAAATTCAAAAGCACATGTACATTGTGTTATTATTGGATTTAGTTATATAAATAATGAAAATAAATTTATTTACAATGACAATAAAAAAGTAAAAGCGAAGAATATAAATGGATACTTAATTGATGCTCCTAATATATTTATTGAAAGTAGAAATAAAACTTTATGTAATGTTTCTAAAATGAATTTTGGAAGTATGCCAAATGATAATGGGTATTTAAGCAATTATAGCAAAGAACAAAAAGAAGATATTTGTAAAAAATATCCTGAAGCAGAACAGTTTTTTAAAACTATAATGGGTGCAGAAGAATTTATAAATAGAAAAGAGCGATATTGTTTATGGCTTAAAGATGTAGAACCTAATAGATATAGTAGAATAAAGCCTATAGTTGATGCTATTAACAGGGTTAGAAAAAATAGAGAAAATAGCAAAAGATACGCTACAAAAAAATTAGCTGATACCCCTTATTTATTTGGAGAAATTAGACAACCTGAAAGCAATTATTTATTAATTCCAAGTACTTCATCAGAAAAAAGAAACTATATACCAATAGGATTCTTTAATAAAGATGTAATTGCGACCAATGCAAACTTAATTATACCAAATGCAACTTTATATGAGTTTGGTATAATCACATCAAATGTACATATGGGCTGGATGAGAACCGTATGTGGAAGATTAGAGATGCGATATAGATATTCTGCAGAGATTGTTTATAATAATTTCCCTTGGCCTTCTCCAACAGAAGAACAAAGAAAAGTAATTGAGAGAACGGCAAAAGAAATATTAGATATAAGAGCTAAACATTCTAATTCATCATTAGCAGAATTATACAATAAAAATATGATGCCAATAGATTTAATAAAAGCTCATAAAAATAATGATGCTGCAGTAATGAATGCTTATGGATTTAATTGGCGTAAGATGAGTGAGGCTGATTGTGTAGCTGAATTAATGAAAATGTATCAGAAGATGGTAGAAAAATAAAGGAGAAATTATATTGAATAATAGTAAAAACAAAATTGAACAAAGAGCACTTACTAAAGTTAGAGATTTAATTGATAAAATAGAGTATTTTACATATGATTTTAAAGAAATGGATAAAAATATTTCTTGGGATGGCACAATTGAAATGTATAATGGAAATATTGACAATAAACAAAATTATGATTATACAATAGATGTCCAAATAAAAGGTCGAACTACACACAATAAAAAATATAGTTCTAAATATAGATTTCCTTTAGATAGAACCGATTTAGTCAATTATCTAAAAAAAGATGGTACAATACTAATTGCTTGTGTGTTTAATTATGATGGAAGTGATTATAAGCTTTATTATTCTTGCTTATTGCCTTATAATATAAGATTATTATTAAAGCAATATACATCAAATACAATAAAAATAGACATGAAAGAAATAAAAAATTCTGCTCAATTTGAAAGTATATGCAGAAATTTCAAACTAGACAAAGAAATACAAAAGGGAATAAAAGCAAATATATTTGATGAAAACAATCTAATGTCTAATGATTGCAAAGTCGCAAAATTTTATACATGGAATAAAGATCCTGAGAATTTTAACCCTCAAACTCTAGTAGGAACATGGAAATATATTTATACATTAGACAAAAACGGATACGCAATAAATGTCAGCTATGTAATGCTTTGTAATTTAGTAGAGAATTTAAAAGTTAATATATATACTAAAGATAGACAGATAGCTTTTTCAGACGTAAAGTTAGAAACTACTTTAGAAGGGAAGAAAATTTTATTTGGTAAAGCGTTTACTATTGATTTAATTAAAAATAAATTTAATATAAATATTTGTGGAACATTAAATGAAAGAATGAAACAATTGCAGTTTATAAATAGAATTTTTTTAGATAACGGTTTTCTAATAAATGATATAAAATTTAATATGAAGACAAATAATTCTGAACAATATAAATTCAAAAATTTATTAGACAAATATAATATTTTATTAGAATTCTTTAAAAAACATAAAATTAGTAAAAATATAAATTTTGATGATTGGGAAGATAAGGACTTTAATAAGCTTGAGTTCTGGATTAATGCAATTGAAAATAAAAAAACAATTAAACTAAATAGTGAAATTAGTTTACTAGGTTCTATTGATATTAAAGAAATTAAACTATCAGTCTTTGCAACAAAAAGAGATGATGGAAAATTTAATGTAGAAAGTATTTGGAATAATAATATGGCTAAAAAGTATTATTTTAGATATGGTGACGGAGATGATGCAATTGAAACTACAAATTTTTATTTAGCATTAAATTCTCAAGCATATCAAGCAGATGATATTAATTTTGATGAAATGAAGAATTATATGGATAATATATCACTTTCAGAAGGCGAATATTTTTTAATGAATTTTCAACTACTAGAAGTTTTAAATGCCTATGATATTAAAAAAAGCAAAGATCTTTTAGACTACGCAAAATATTTAATTAATATATTAATTAAAGCTGACCCAGATTCTCCAATTTATTATATAAACTATTCACAGATATTAAAAAGAGAAAATAATATTTCAGATGAAAACTATAAGAAATTAATAGAAATAAGAGATAATAGTTCTTCTACCGAAATTAAAATTTGTTGCAATTTATTGCTAGATAATAAATCAGAAGCGAATATATTAACTCAAAAACTAGACAATTTAACTCTAGAAGAATTTAAGAAATTTCCTATAGCAATTTATTTATAATCAATTTATAGTTACATAAAAGCAGTAAACAAATTAGAATGTTTACTGCTTAAACTTACTGATTATTCTGTACATCCACCAATCAACTGCACTCCATCAACAAAACCATTTCTATAATATTTCTCATTCCAATAACTTAGATAATCCATAAAATTCTTATCCAATATTTCTAATTGCTTTTTAACATAGTTTTGATTTTGTTTAGGTACATTCTTTAAAATATTTTCAGACAACTCATCAAAATAAATATGGTGCTTTTTATCTTCACCTGATAAAGTACAAAATACTTCTTGTTCTCTAATACTAAGCCAATCTCTTAATATATCATCATTTACTTCTCTAAAATTATACATTTTTTATTCCTCCTAAAATTTAGTTATAAATTAATTCTTTTAAAACAATTTCTTCAGCAGTATTTTTAAAATTATTCATTAATCTTACCCATTCAAAAGGGCTATTCTGTTTCAACATTTCATCAACATTATTAGCTTTAGCCAAGTTTTTAATTATATTTTTTACTTGCATATTTGCTTCTTTATCAATAGCTACAATATGATCTGCCAATGTTCCTTTTAGCATTAACTCTGTATAATAACCTTTTTTATTCCTTTTTAGATAGTCTAGTCTTAAATATCCATATTTTCCAATTTGATAATTACCTAAATTATTTTTTATTGCTATATTAGGTACTAAATAATCTTTTTCTTGATGATATTCTAATTTCTCTCTTAAATTTTTCATACAAACCTCCTATAAAATTAAAACTATCCATTTCAAAAATTAGAATTTGCATATAATTTGCTCCAATCCATATTAGAATAATCTCTACCATTATAATTTGAATAATTATTCTTTTTATTTAATATATTATTTTTATTCGTTTCTGATTTTAAGACCTCCTGAGGGCATAAAAACGGATTTCCTGAAGTCTGATTTTCAACCTTCCAATTTACAAATTCTTCTTTTATTTCTGATATAGTCTTTCCTACATAAATTTTATTAGGTTTATTTTTTCCTTGCCTTAATTCTCTAATTAAATTAGCTTTAACAAGTTCTTTAAATGCAGAACATAAAGATTGTTTACCAATATGCAATTTCTTTTCTAAATCGATTCTCGTATAAATCACATATACATCTTCATTTTCATCATAGTAATGTAATTTATTTTTGAAATTCTTGTCTTTATTTTCATTAGCATAGGAAACAGATAATCTATCACATAAAAGTGCATATAATAAAATTGATGTAGGTTTTAAATCTTTGTATAATTCATTATCACAAAGATCTTTATTAACACGATAAAATTCTACTTTTTTGTATTTTTCACTTATTTTATGAGGTACAAAAGTTAGCATAAGTAGTCCTCCTAACCCAGACTGGATAAGGGATTGCTATTCTTGAAATTTTTTGGAAATTTTTTTAGATAAAAAAATAATTTTTGAAATTTGTTCTTGAAATTTTTTCAGCATTTTCAAGAATTTTAGAGAATTTGATAAAATTAAAAGCAGGTGCTGTAATCTTACAGACATCTGCTTTTTCTCAATTTAGACTTTTTTGAAATTTCCTAGAATTTCTTAAAAAATCCTTTAAAGTGGTCGAGGTGAGTACTCGACATTTTGTACTATTTTCTTTGATATTTCAGCCTTTGCAGTGATTGTACTTTATTTTACGGAACACTTTTGCGGAACATTTAAAGTTCTAAATGCTTTAAAATTTCGCACAGTTTCAGTATTTTTTTATAAGTTTTTTAAAATTTTAACTAGCTACTATCTGCTTATTCATTATTGCTCCAAATATATTTTTGTTTATTAAATAATTAACAACACTCTTGTTTTCAGATTTAATAAAATCAGTATCTATATCGACATAGTATTTCATTGTAATAGATATATCTGAATGACCTAATATTTCTTTTAATACTACTGGAGCAATTTTTGCCTCTGCGCATCTTGTTGCAAAAGTTCCTCTTAGCATGTGAGTGTGTATATCTGTTCTTGTTACCTTTTTGCCTTTTGAATTAACTTCTTCGTAAAGTCCAATTCCTAATTTCAATCCTGCTCGTTTTAATGCAGAATTTATACTAGCTTCTTCATATAATCCATATTGTTTATTTGTAGGATTATAGAATAATAAATGGAACTTATTTGGAATGATATGATTCATAGCATCTTCAAGTGCTTTCCTACTAATATCATTTAAATCAATAGTTCTTTGTCCAGAAAAAGTTTTTGTTGATTCCCCTATCCTTGATTTTCCTTTTGTATCTTTGGTTTGTGTTCTTCTAATAATTACAATTCCTTTTTCTAGGTCAATGTCTTTAGTATAATCTAACACTAAAGCTTCGCCTATTCTCATTCCTGTACTAAGCAATAACAAAAATAGATATTTGTGTTTGAAATTTGAATAATCAACTTCATTTAAAAACTCTATTAGCTTTCTTTGTTCATCTATTGTTAGTGCTATTCTGTGATGTCCGTTGTATTCACTTTTAGGTTTTTCAATTCTTTTATAACCATCTAAAAAGTTATCTTTTATTAGTTGTTGATGATAAGCTTCTCCAAATCCCATACATAGTAGTTCATAATTTTGCTTTATTGTTGTTTTTGAATAAGTTTTAAGTTTTGCAAGATAATTAACTACTTCATCTCTAGTTACCTTTGCAATTGGCTTTCTTGCAAATGATGCGTTTTCAATTTGTTTTAATGTGTCTAATTTTCTTTTATAAGTGGATTCTTTAATTCTATTTAGTTTAAATTGTTCTTCTATCATTGGTCGTACTAAATCTATTAAAGTTTTATTTGTTTTTGTTATAATTCTTGGTCCACCGTTTTTGTTTAAATTTATTCTAAAGTCTAAAGCCTTATCTAATGCTTCTTGTTCGGTATCTGCAACAAATGTCTTTCTTTGAGTTTGACCTGTTGTTTGATCTCGTCCAGTTGTTAATATGGCTTTACAAGTTTTTGACACATAAAACTTATCGCATCCTTTGCATAATTCATATTGTTTTTCTTTGTCAATGTTCTTATTTTTGTTGTTTTCACAACTTGCACATATTGATTCATCAAATTTTCCTTTTGGTCTTTTTGAAATATATGTGCCAACAGTTATTCCTTTTAATTTCATAATTTGTTCTCTCCTTTTTGTAATATTTTAAGGAAAACTATTGCTATAATTGGATTTTATGGTATAATTATATCAGTTAAGGAAATCTATAGCAATAGTTTTTCTTTCAGTTTTTTAAATACATAATATTGTATTTGAAGGTTTAAATGTCGCATATTTAAATCTTCTTTTTTTATTTGTAAACTCGTCTTGTTTTAAAATATTCATTAAAACTTTCTTCGGCAATTCTATAACCTTTTCCAACTCTCTCGCAGGGAAAATCTTCTCTATGAAATAATTCTAAACAAGCTTTATTTCCTATTTTTAAAATTTTTCTAACATCTTCTGTTGAGAAAAATCTAGGAAGTTCTTTAACTGTATCTCCCATATAACCTACTCCTCCTTTCGTTAAAATTTTGAATGATATTATTCCTGTCCCTCTATTCTGGGCAATGCTAAACGGTATTTTTATACTCCACTGGAATTTCACCACTCCGACTCTGTCCGAGTTGCACCCATTGCTTGCGACGGTTTTATCACGCTCGAGCTGTGGCTATGCAAGTGTATCATTATTTTGTATCTAGCTATTGGGTATTCAGTTTTCAATGTGCTTTTTGAGAATTCTATTTAATTCTCTTGACAGGTTTTAGTAATCGTTGTATACTATTATTATAGACAATCACTTACTGCATAGGTGTTAAAAAAGTAAGTTGTTATAACTTACAATCAAAGGCTCTGTATCAGTATAATTCAGTACTTGAAGCCTATCAATGCCTACTAAGGATTTACTATATAATGGTAAGTGATTTTAACACACAACCGATTACCATGTAGCAATATTGTACCAGTAATTGATTGTATTTGTCAATAGCTTACAATAAAATTTTTGAAAAAATTTGGGAGTGAATAAAATGAAAACAAATTTAAGACTCGAATCATCACCATTTTGCTATGTTTATAGCAAATATAAAATTGAAGAAATCAATGGTAAAAGATATGTTATGCCAGAAGAAAAAGCAGCTAGGAAAGCTATTAGTATAACAGAACACATTGATGATTTATTAATTGAAACATTAAATATAGGAAAAAAAGAATTTTTTAGACAACCAATAGAAGAATTTGAATTATTAAATTACTATGCTAAATACGGTTCTTTTGGATTTATGATTGACCTAGCTATAAATAAGTACTTTGTATTAGATGAGAAAGTGGCTGTGAGAGATCCTTTTTATATAAATAAAAAAGAAAATGTAGATTTTATAAATACAGAAGAATATTTAAAGTTTTTTTTGCCCAAATTAAATAAGAGAGAAATAAATAGTTTAATAAAAAAATGTAAAAGTGCAGCTAATGAAAATAGAAAAGAGGATTATTTAACTTCAATTATAAATGAATATTTAATATATTCAGAACATTATGCTGAACCACTTGAATTGATTTTAAATTATACAAGGGCATTGTATAAGCATTTTTATTGGGCATTAGATAATAAACCTTTGACAATGAAATTACCATTTTTAAGTGTAAATCATTTAGAACATAAGATAGAAGATTTATATTATAACAATAGCTTTGGATTTACAATTAATTATTTAAAACAAGCTATTGATATATCTTATTCTATGCAAATGGCTCAAGATGTTAGATTATTAAAAATATGTAACTTCTGCGAAAAAGCATTTATTGCAAATAATCCAAAAGCTGAATATGACACACCTCAATGTAAGAATAAAGCTAATGTATATAAAAGTAGAGGAAAAACTATATCTCGTAATGTAATACATGCTGATGATGGAATTACTGTAAAAATACCAAATATAGATTAAAGAAAATTAACTTAATCGCCACCATAACATAGTAGTTATGGTGGCGATTAGTTTAAAATAAATTTAACTATAAAACTGAATTCTAGTTATTGTTTCAGTGTAGGAATAAAATAATTAACCCAAATAACTCCTTAATTACTTACTTATGGAGTTATTTAGGTTAAAAAATTTTCAAAAAAAGTAAAAAAATGAAAATTTTAACAATATTATTTAATTTAGTTGACTAACACACTGAAAAAGTGATATAATTTCAGTGTGAGGGTAAAATTATGAAAAGTTATGAAAAAATAGTAAATTTTGTAAATAAAAAAAATAAT
>CALVVS010000044.1 GCA_944363925.1 uncultured Bacilli bacterium
GTTCTTACACATTAAGTATATCATATTTTTCTTCTTATGAAAAGACTGTTGACATTTTTACTTTGTCAACAGCCTGATAATCGCAAGTAAGCGATTTTTTCTTATTATTATCACCAAACAAAAAATAAAACATAATATAAAATTCGAATTATTTTGACTTTTTACCTTGTTTTTCTATGAATTTTAACATTTTTTTGGTAAAATACTATATAGACGAAAGGATGAACAATATGAAATTTCTAAAAAAAGTTTTTGACCATGAATATAAAGAATTAGAAAAATTCAAAAAAATAGCTGACGAAATTGATAGCTTAGACGCTGAAATGTCAGAATTAACAGATAAAGAATTAAAAGCAAAAACAAAAGAATTTAAAGAAAGACTAAAAAATGGTGAGACATTAGAAGATATTAAAGTAGAAGCTTTTGCCGTAGCTAGAGAAGCTGCATATCGTGTCATTGGCGAAAAACCATACTATGTACAGTTACTAGGTGGCCTAGCTATTCATTATGGTAATATAGCTGAAATGAAAACCGGTGAAGGAAAAACCTTAACTTCTATTTTGCCAGCCTACCTAAATGCTTTAACTGGCGAAGGTGTTCATATTATCACTGTAAACGAATACTTAGCTGGTCGTGATGCTGTATGGATGGGTAAAATTCATGAATTTTTAGGACTAACTGTAGGTATCAATTATAGAGAATATAATCAGGCTCAAAAAAGAGAAGCCTATAACTGTGATATCATGTACTCAACCAATAACGAAATAGGATTCGACTATCTAAGAGATAACATGGTTGTAAGAGCCGAAGATAGGGTTCAAAGACCTTTAAACTTCGTTATTATCGATGAAGTAGACTCTGTATTAATCGATGAAGCTAGAACACCATTAATCATCTCTGGTGGCAAAATGCAATCTGCCAATCTTTATGTTCAAGCCGATAAATTTGTTAAAACCTTAAAAGAAAATGAAGGATACATCTATGATGAAAAAACTAAAGCTACTTCTCTAGATGAAGAAGGAATAAAAAAAGCCGAAAAATATTTTGGTGTAAAAAATCTATATGATATTGAACACGCCACTTTAGTTCACTTCATTAATCAAGCTCTGCACGCTAACTATAGTATGAAAAAAGACTTTGATTATGTTATTCAAGATGGCAAAATTGTCATAGTTGACCAATTTACAGGTCGTCTAATGCCAGGAAGAGCCTTCTCAGAAGGATTGCACCAGGCCATCGAAGCTAAAGAAGGTGTACAAATAAATGAAGAGACAAAAACTTTAGCTACAATTACATTCCAAAACCTATTCAGAATGTATAAAAAAATTGCTGGTATGACTGGTACTGCTAAAACCGAAGAAGAAGAATTCAGAGAAATATATAACATGTATGTTATAGAAATACCAACAAATAAACCAATTATTCGTGAAGATTATAGTGATTTAATCTTTGCCACTGCTGAAGGTAAATATAGAGCAATTGTTAAAGAAATAAAAGAAAGACACGCTAAAGGCCAACCAGTTTTAGTTGGTACTGTCGCTGTTGAAAATAGTGAAAAACTAAGTAACATGCTTAAAAAAGAAAAAATTCCACACGAAGTATTAAATGCTAAAAACAATGCTCGTGAAGCTGAAATAATTGCTAAAGCTGGTGAAAAAGGTGCCGTTACGATTGCTACAAACATGGCTGGTCGTGGTACCGATATCAAATTAGGCAAAGGTGTTAAAGAATTAGGCGGTTTATGTGTTTTAGGAACCGAAAGACACGAATCAAGACGTATTGATAATCAGTTAAGAGGTCGTTCTGGTCGTCAAGGTGATCCGGGTATGACTCAATTTTGTGTCTCATTTGAAGACGACTTAATGGTTAGATTTGGAACCGATAGAGCCAAAGCCCTCCTTCAAAGAGTTGGTTTTGATGGCGAACTTTCAATTAGAAGTAAAGCCCTATCAAAATCAATTGAATCAGCGCAAAAGCGTGTAGAAGGAAATAACTATGATACTCGTAAACATTTACTAGAATACGATGACGTCATTAATAATCAAAGAATGATAATTTATGGAAAACGTAATCAGATTTTAGATAGTGACTCAATTCATAGTATCACCTTAGAACATTTTAAAAATCATATTAAAAACATCGTCAATAGTCATTTAATAGATAGCAATAAATTAACTGGCTTAGATGTCAGTGAAATTCTTGAAACAGTCAATGAAAATCTTTTAAAACACGATCTATCAGTCGATGAATTAGAAGAGTTAGATCCAGAAAGTTTAATTGAAACAATTTATGAACATGTTTGCGAAGAATATGAAACAAAAATCAAAGACTTCCCAGATGAACTTAAAAATGAATTTGAAAAAGCCATTACTTTAAGGGTTATTGATACACATTGGATGGAACATATCAACTCAATGAGCTTACTTCGTGAAGGTATCTACCTAAGACAATATGCCCAAGAAAACCCTCTCCAAGCTTATACAGCAGAAGGATATGAAATGTTTGATAATTTATTAGCAACAATTGATATGAACGTTAGTAGATATTTATTAAATGCCGAAATTAGACAAAATACCGAAAGAGAACAAGTCATCAAAGGAACACCAAATGAAGATAAAAGTAAAGTGAAAAAGCAAACTCCAAAACGAGTAAAAAAAGTAGGTAGAAATGAACCTTGTCCATGTGGCTCTGGTAAGAAGTACAAACAATGCTGTGGCAAAAATGCGTAAAATAAGGATTTGTGAGAACTTCAAAAATTAAAAAAATACAAAAAATAGTTGCTTTGTTTCCATTTTGTTTCCAAAATTAGAAAAGATGTTAACAAAACTTTGGAACAACCTTAAAAACCTTATAAAATAAGAAAATAATTTGGAAACAATTTCAGAAACAAAAAAGTTAGCATTCATTTGCTAGCTTTTTATTTACTATAATTGCATACTCGCAAAGTAACGAAATATTCAAGAAGTAGATTTATTAAAATAATTAAATATAAGTAGAATAAGTTAAATACCGTGATTTATATGGTATAATAAATAATAATTAATAATGTCAACATTATTAATTAAGAATGCTAAAATAAAGCACAATTTATTATATTATGTAATTTTATTTTAATTGTGGAGGAGGAGGCCCGTTTTTAAGGCCTCCTTTTTTGATATTAAAATAGAGGAGGAGTGAAAATATGGAAAATGTAAAATTAATGAACATGTGCAGAATAGTCGACCCTAATACAAAAAAAGTATTGGTACAAGAAAGAGTGAAAAGTTGGCAAGGAATAGCTTTTCCAGGAGGAAAAATCGAGATAGGTGAAAGCATTGTTCCTTCAGTCAAAAGAGAAGTATATGAAGAAACAGGTTTAAAGTTAAATTCTGTTAAAATATGTGGAGTAAAAGATTGGTATGACAGAAAAGAGAAAGAAAGACAATTAATAATTTTGTTTACCTCAGATGACTATAGTGGTGATATTATTCCAGAAACTTCAGAAGGAAAAGTATACTGGATGGCAGAGACAGAGTTGAAAAAAACAAAACTAGCTGATGATTTTGACAGATTGTTAGAAGTTTTTGAAAACGAAAAAATTAACGAAATGGTATATGAAGATAACAAGAATAAAAATGAAAAATTAAGATGGGATTTAAAATTATATTGAAAATAGACTAGGGGGAGTTTATGAGAATAGCAATTGAAGGAATGGACGGATGTGGAAAAACAACCGTTTCAAAAATTTTGGTTGAAAGGTTAGGTTATCAATATGTTGATAAGCCATTTAAGTTTTTGTTTGAAAAGCTAAATATCAATGAGTCACAGTTGAAGGCCTTAGAATGGAAACTTTATGAAACTGAAGACGAGGCACTTTTGACATTGTTTTATGGTTTGGGATTATTGTATGGAACAAGGTGTAATTCTGAACAAGATATTATTTATGATAGACATTTTGTGTCAAATTATTATTGGCACGGAGATGAAGAGACAACGCCCCTGCACAAAGAATTAATAAGATTATGTGGCAAACCAGACTTGACTGTTTTACTAAAAGCAAGTGTATCTACAAGAATGAATAGAATTTATACTCGTAATCATCAAGATAAAGATTTAGCTAATTGTGCAATGTATGATGATGGTTATGATAAGATGGAGAAATTTTTACAAAGTTTTGATTTTAATTATATAGTAATTGATACAGAATATTTGTCTCCAGAAGAAGAAGCTGACATTGTAATGCAAAATATAGAATTAATGAACTCTAAAAAACTAGTGAAAGAAAGGAAGTAAGAAAATGAAAGGACAATTATCATTTATTGAAGAGGAACCAAAATATGTTTTAATGAGCTTAAGAGAAGAATACTATAATGCTATGCTAGATGGTAGAAAACATTATGAATATAGAACAAGGTATTTAAAAGAAGCAAGTAATGCATACATTTACATTTCAAAAACTAAAAAAAGTATAGTAGCTAAAATTAAATTCGGTGAGCCTATAATTGGTGATGCGCAAACAATAGCCACAATATCTGAGCAAGAAGAACCAGGAAGTTATAATGGGATGATGGATTATTTATATAATAATATTGGGTATGCAATTCCAATAGAGGAAATAACTCCAATAGAGGAAGTACCGCTAAGTGAATTAAAGCATAATTTTCCAAATTTTGTGGTTCCACAGTCTTATTATATCTTAGATAAAAAACCTGAACTATTATCGTTTTTAAAATCAAAAGAAAGAATTAAATCATGCGAGAAAAAGATATAGTATTAGAACATTTTGATAGTATATCAACAACATATGATGAGAATAACAAAAAATTATATTGGAAATTAGCCGATGATTTATTGTGGACAATTATAAAAAAATATATTCCTAAAGATAGACAGGTTACATTATTAGAATTAGGTGCTGGTACAGGAGAATGGGCATGCAAAATTTTAAAAGAATTTAATAATATAAATTGTGTATTAGTCGATTTTTCCAATAATATGTTAAATCAAGCAAAAGAAAAACTTAAAGAATTTAAAAATCGTGTTAAAATTATTAATTCAGATATCAATGACTTAAAATTAACAGAACAATTTGATATTGTTTTAAATATATATGTATTACCATTTTTTAAGAATACTGATAAGTTAATTGAAATTGTCTCTTCACATTTGAAAAGTGGTGGTATATCAATTTCTGTAGGTGAAAACTTCTATAATGGCTTAGCTCTCAATATATTAAAAGGAAATATTAACGATGTGAAAAATGTTATAGAGAAGAAAGTTGGATCACTATCGCAATATGTTCCTAAGTTAAATTTCAATAAAATGATTGAGTTAGTAAAAATTCATAAGAAATATGACATTATACCAATTTTTAAATGTGGATATCCTGTTGTTTCATTAATTGGTGTAGAAGAAGCACTAACATCAGACAAAAATACAATAAGTAAAATTCTAACGGACAATTATGATTATATATTTAATATAGAAATGCAATATATACGAGATGAAAGTCTGTATAATCGGGGGAAATATATTTGTATAGTAGGAGAGAAAGTATGAAAAAAGTAGCAATATTAAAAGAAACAATTAATGGAGAAAATAGAGTTATTCTATTACCGAATGATATTGATGAATTAACAAAGAAATATGAAGTATATGTAGAAACTGGGGCAGGCCAAGCACTAGGATTCTCAGATGGTGATTACAAAAAGCACGGGGCAATAATTAAGGACAAAGAATATTGTTGGAATAACAGTGATTTTATTTTAAAATATAAAGGGCCAACGAAAGACGAGTATAAATATTTGAATGAAAATACCAAAATGGCTGCAATATTTCATGCTGAAGGAGATTATGAACTATTAAAAGAATTACAAAAAAAGAAAGTAACAGCATATACATATGAATTTATAGAAACAGATGATGGGTATTTTCCAATGGCATATCCCGGCGGAGAAATCGCGGGAAAAATGGCTGTAATGTATGCTAATTTTTTTGGGCAAAAGCAATATGGTGGAGCTGGTAAAGCCTTATTTCAGATTCGCGGTTCTTCAAAATCAAAAATTGCAGTAATTGGCTATGGAAATGTCGGTGGAGCAGCTATAAAGCTTGCTTCAAAGCTAGGCAATGAAGTATATGTTTTTGGAAGTAATATTAATAAATTAAAGAAAAATAGTGTTTATATGGATGAAAGCATTCACTGTATAGAGTCAACCGAAGAAAACTTGAAAAAAACTTTGCCAGAAATGGATGCTATCATTGGAGCAATTCTTATCTCAACATATGATACTGAACCAATTATAACAAAAGAGATATTTAATTTTTTAAAGTCTGGTACAGTGGTAATTGATGTAACTTGCGGATACGGTAGTGGTTACATTCCAAGTATAGATAAATATACTACGTTAAATAATCCAGTTTATATAACAGATAATGGAATAGTATGCTGCAAAATTGATAATTTACCATCGGCATATCCTAAATCAACAACAGAAGCATACTCATCAAATGCAAAAGAATGGATAATAAGAATATTAGATAACGAATTACAAGGTAAAGAAAGTGCTGAGGTTAAAAGGGGCAAAATATTTGATAAAGGGAAAATAAGTCATCCAGTCATAAAAGAACATTGGGAATATTATGAAACAAATAACGTATAAAGAAAGAGCTATGTTTTATACACAAGAGGTAAAGAAAAGTCAGAAAAATATTAAATTATTAAATACAATCAAAAATAAGTATAATATTAATTATGCAGTTCTTTGCCCTTGTGCTAGTGGTTTATATTTTGAAGAATTTTCAAAGTTATTTAAACATTCATATTTTATAGATATTGAAAAAAATATGATAGACTTTATTGATGAACAAAACAAAGCAAAGCACGTAAAAAATATAAAGACACATATTTGTGATATGAAAGATATTAATAAATTAAAAATTAAGTGTGACTGTATTTTTGTCTTAGACCAAGGAATGCAATATTTAAATTATTCTGAATTTAAAACTTTTTTAGATAATAGTTATTTAGTATCAGAATATATTGTTTTAGATTTATTCGATTTTAATTCAGGTAAAAAATTAACGTATTATGATTCAGAAATTGAAGATAATAAATTCTATTTTTCTAAAAAGTTTACATTTAAAGAATTAGATGTTCAAAGATATAACAAACATATACATCATAGAAATCATATAATGTTTTGGTATCGTTACTTTAATAAAGACCATTTGCTTTACGAAACAAATTTTAGATTATACAATTATGAATATAATTGGGTAAAAAAAATCATAGAAAGAAGTAAGAAGTTTTCAATACAAGAAAAGATTGAATATAAAGATGGGACATATATTATTGTTTTAAAACGTATTATTGATAAAAAAGAAAGGAGAATATCGGAATAGATTAATTATGTGACTGATTATGGAGTTGGATAAAATAGACAAAGAAGAATATAATAAACAATTAAAATATTTTAATGACTATTATGGCGCGTCATTTAGAGAAGGCCAAGGAACAGAAGCAATTTTAGAATTAATAAATAAGTATGCATGTAATGGAACATTAATTGATTTTGGTAGTGGTAGTAATATATATTTTTGGTTGATTGCATTCAGACATATTGAAGAGGTATTATGTGTAGATATTTCTAAAGAAGCTTTTTTCATTAACGAACAGATTAGAAAAAAAGAATTATATCCTAAAAGTTGTGAATATGCATTAAAAAAATATAATAAAGAATTTGATGAAGTTCTTAAGACTGAAGTAAATTATTTAATTTATGATGTTCTATATTCATCTATTAATAGTACCATTAAATATAACAATGTATCACAGTTCGGATTACTAGGATTATGTAAAAGTGAAAAGGAATATATAAGTAATTTAGAAAAGCTTTATAATTTGTTAAAAAAAGGTGGGACATTATTAGGCGCTAATTGGTGCTTTTCCACATCATATAGTAAAAAGATGGGGTTTAATAATAATTATTTATCAGAAAAAATAGTGCGAGATTTTGGTGAAAAACAAAATTGTAAAATCTTATATGTGAAAAAAGTTCCAATCGTAAACGACCCAAATTATGATTCTGTACTTATATATGCGATAAAACATGAGTAACTATACGAATTTAGATTTACTAAAAATGAGGTTATATAATAATGGATTAATAGATAAATTTGAAAGTGCTGATATGTGTGTTGAATCATTAATTGGAATACAATGCCAATATCAAACTTATGCATTAATATCTATATATAACAGAACAAAGTATAAATGTAATATTTTTACTAGTAGCAATTTAATTAAAAGTTGGGGGCAAAGAACAACATTACATATATATCATAAAAATGATTATAATGTAATTTCGGATTTGTATCGTCAAAGTGATAATTGGGTTTATAAATATGCCAAATATTTAAAAATAGATTATCATAAATACTTAAAGTCAATTACTAATTTTTTTAATAAGAATAATAAAAGTATAATAGAAAAAACAGAAGTTCAAAATATTATACCGAAATACAAATCAAAAGAGATAATGGAATGGAGTGGTTTACTAATTTTAGCTACTTATCATAAAGTGCTATATGGAATTCTCAATGAGAGTGATAAAAAAGTATATAAACAAAATGATATTTTTGACAGTAAGAATAATACTTCAGATTTAATTTATAGATATTTTAAATATTATGGACCAGCAACAAGGCAAGATTTCTTACATTGGTCAGGATTAAAATATAAAGAAATAAAAGAAGAGTTAGATAAATATATTGAAAAAGCAAAATATATATCAATTGACAATAAAAAATATTATTATGAATCATTACCAGACTTAAAAGAAGTTAAGATAAGTTATCCAGTTATTCTTGGTAAGTTTGATCCACTATTAATAAGCTATGCCGATAAGGAATGGATACTAAACGGGAAAAATAAAACCTTAATTTGGAAAGCTGCAGGGCAAATTGAAGGAGTTATATTATTTTCTAAGGGATTGAAAGGGACATGGCACTATAATTTGAAAGGAAATAAAATTATTTTTGAAATAAATGAGATTTCGCCTTTTACAAATGGAGAAAAAAGTAAACTGGAAAAGAAGTTTGTCAAACTTGGAAAAGAGATATTTAAAAAAGAAATAGTAGCAGTATATCAGGGAGGTAAATGATGAAAAGAGAAGTATTTTATCCACCGGTTGGCATTGCACATGTAACTAATAAGCTAAGTGATTTAATTTTGTATAAGTATAGAGGTCAAAAAAAGGTAATAGTAAATACATCTGCACAGCCAAACAGTAGTCCACATCTAGGAACTATAACAACACTTATGACTGCCTTTGCATTAGCAAGTAAAATTAGGGATGATTTGAAAGTAGAAACAGAAGTTCAATTTGATGAATTAGAAAATAGTCCTGCAGAAACAATAGAATATAATGGGGAAAAATATTATAAAGATCAACGTCACAGCTTTTATAATCAAGAATCTAAGGAACAAGTTAATATGAGAAGATTTGAAGAGATTTTAGAAAAATTGTCAATTTTTGCAAAGGTTCCATATTCCATAAGAAGTTATAATGAATTTCAAAATAATAAATATGTCAGAAAAGCAATTATTAATATTGTAAATGAAAAGAAATTTTTTAAAGAATTACTATTTCCATCAGAGGCAGATTTACATATAAGAACAATTTGTCCAACTTGTGGCCTTGGTAAAAAGGCTATAAAAAAATTAGAAGAAAAACATACTAAAAATAAGTTAATCCTAAAAGGGTATTGCCCAATCCATGGTTCATATGAAATAAAGATTGCAGAAAATAATAAAGAATATGTTGATATAAATACTCAATTAAGAGATTTAACAAAAGGCATCACTATGCTAGAAGAAGATAAAAAAAATAATACCTTAACAATCATGCTAGATGGCGGTGATTGGGCTGGAATTTGGGCACAAAGAATGCATACAGAGGGTCTTGTTAAATTAGGACTTACAGATTTTCCAATAAGATTTTTTGCTCCAGTTATTTTAGACTGGTCAGGTGCTAAATTTTCAAAAAGTTTGTATCTAAAAAACGATGCATATAAAGACATTAATAGTGCATTTATTAATTATGATAATTTTATAGAATATTATGGAGAAAAAGGAATGAAAAAATTGTGGAATGAAGTCAAAAGTTGGATAGAAGATCCTAAAAAATTTTTTAGAAATTATTCGGTAGACTATTTTCAGACGATAATGGAGAAAAATAACAATGAATAATATATTAGGTGTGCATTATTTGTTAGATTTCTATGATTGCGATATTAGGTATTTGACTTCTGTTTCTAAAATCAAAGATTTAATGACGAAAGCAGGAGACATCGGTAAATTTAATGTAGTAAAACGTTGCTTTCATCAATTTAAGCCATATGGTGTTAGTGGTGTGATGGTATTAAAAGAATCCCATTTTACAATTCATACATGGCCAGAACACCAATATGCTGCTGTTGATATATTTTTATGCGATACAAATATTAACATTGAAAATGTGGTAAAATATTTATGTGGTATTTTTTCAACTAATAATTATAATATAAAGAAAATTGATCGTGGGGTATTCTAACAAAATTTTAAAAACGAAAATGTAATTTATAAAAAAGAGTGTTATAATAAACTATGTAAACGGATGCACACAATTTTTCCGATTTGTTTTCAAATTATAAAATAAACATAGTGCTAATAGTACTATAAATACCACAAATATTTTTGTTACCAGTGCCACGAAGCCTTGAAATACCAATAATTACGTAAATACTGATAATACTATAAATACTTGGATTGCTTGAACATGTGGTTCGGGCAAAAAATATAAATTTTGTCATGGCCGTGATGCGTAATACCTTATAAAATAAGAGAATACAGGCATTTTAGAAAAAATAAAAAATAAAAAAATATTGAAATTGTTTGCAAAAAGAATTGAAATACTACAAAATGCTATGAAAATAAGAGAATGTTTGCATAAAAATATGTAAACATTCTTTTTATAATTAAATTATATTGTGTTTCTATGTTCCTTTTAACTAACAATTGTAGTATAATGTATGTTGAAAGGAACATAAAATTATGAGTAAAGAAGAGCAAATTTTAAATCTAATTAAAGTAAATAATGGTATAATCACAACAAAAGAAGTTTGTAAACATGGTATTAATAGTGTATTTTTGACAAGATTAGTTAAAGCTGGCAAAATAGAAAGAGTAAAAAATGGATTATATGTTTTACCAAATACTTGGGGAGATGAATATTTTAATTTAATTTATGGAAACAACGCTATTTTTTCACACGATACAGCACTTTATTTTTTAGGCTTATGTGAAACAGTTCCGAGCATTTATCACATTACGGTCTGCCGAGGATATAATGGAAAATTAAAACATATGGATAATGTGAAATTACATTTTGTAAAAAAAGAAATATTTGAATTAGGAAACATTGAAATTAAAAGTCCTCAGGGACAGATTATTACGTGTTATAATGCTGAAAGAAGTATTTGTGATTTATTAAAAAATAAAGATAAAGAGGATTTAGAAACTGTTAAATATGCTATTACTGAATACTTGAGGGATAAGCAAAATAGAGATTTACCAAAATTAGTAGAATACTCTAAAAGACTTAATGTTGAAAATGAAGTTAATAGATATTTGGAGGTGTTAATGTAAGTGATAGATGTTATTGATGCTGAAGATTTAAAAATAAAGATT
>CALVVS010000045.1 GCA_944363925.1 uncultured Bacilli bacterium
ATTTGAAATTATAAATTATTATATCAAAAAAGTAAGTTCTTTAATTTTTGAACTTACTTTGTCAACAGTCTGAAATACGCTGATTATGCGTATTTTTTCTTTTATTTTCTACTTTTGTCGAACTAGTTTTTTTAGTTTTTTAAAAGTGTTAAAGTATGATTGGTGATGATATGTTAGAGATAGATATAGACTCGAAGTATGGTATTTTATTTGTAAGACTTTTTGGAGAGTTAACTAAAAGGACTAGAAAGAAATTAAATGCAGAGGTTGGTTATTTGATTAAAAATGTTGGAATTTTAAATGTGGTTTTTAATTTAGAAAATGTTAATGTGATGGATGATAGTGGGTTTAAGACCTTAGTTAAGTATTATAAGTTATGTGGCAATAGTATGATTTGTTTAAGCAGGAATAAATTTAATGTCGATTTGACTAAATTTAATGTTGTTTCGGATGAATTAACAGCAGCTAAATTAATTAATGTTTAGGAGGAGATATGGAGGATATAAAAGAGGTTATTTTAAAGAACAGCAATTTGATTTATAGTATTGCGAGAAAGTTTGACAGGCAAAATATGGATGATTTATTTCAAGCTGGATGTATGGGGATGATGGAGGCTTATAAGCGGTTTGATGAGACTAAGGGGGTAAAGTTTACAACATATGCTTATCCTTTTATTTTAGGTAGAATTTCAGAGTATGCGCTTAAGGACCATACGGTTAATCTTAGCAAGGATATGCTTAAGAATAAAAAGAAGATTAACAAGGTTAAGAATTATTTGACGCAGGAGTTAATGAGAGAACCTACTTATTTGGAACTTAGTGAGTATTTAGGTATTCCGTTTAAAAATTTGGATATGATTATGAATTATCAAGGTGATGGGGTTAGTTTGGATGAGGTTTATTTGGATGATTTATCTTTATATGATGTGATTGGTGATAAGAGTGCGGATTATAATAGTTTGTTTTTTTTAAAGCAAGAGATTGAGAATTTAGAAGAACCTGAGAGGACTATTATGATTAAAAGATATTTTGAGGATATGACGCAAAGTGAGATTGCGGATAATTTAGGCTTAAGTCAGGTTGATGTATCTAGAAGAGAGAAAAAAGTTTTAGTAAAGCTTAGGCAAAACTGTAATTGACAATTATAATTCATTAAATTATAATTAATTATAGGTGATAGTATGAGGAAGGGTTTTACTTTAGTGGAGTTACTTGGTGTAATAGTTATTTTAGGTTTAATTGCGATGATTGCAATTCCAACAATTAATAGTGCTTTAAATTCTTCAAGGGAAAAGGCTTACGATGAACAGGTGCGGACGATTGTTGAAGCTTCGAGGACATATATGTCTAAAAATTCGTTAAAGTTACCAAGTCAAACGGAAGGCAATAATTGTTGCTTAAGCGTTGCGACAATTCAAAAGTCTGGTTTACTTACATCTGATGATATTAAAAATCCAAAGTATCAAAAAGATAGTGAGGAAGAAGAGAAGAAATACGAAAATTTTAACGGTTCTGTTATCATTACCTTTACTAATAATAAGTATAAATATGAGTATGCGAATACTACTTGCACTAATGAGTGCTAGTGGTATTTTTTTGTATAGGAGAAAAATTTTTGTTCATAATAGATTTAGGAGGAATTGTTTATGAAACAAAGTTATCAGGAGATTGTAAGTAAGAATAGTCCGAAAGAAAATGTATTTATGAATGCGGTAATTGCGTTTATATCTGGTGGTTTGATGGGAATACTTGGTCAGTTTTTAATTGATGGGTATACGGTATGGCTCGATATTTCAACGAAAGAAGCAACGGTATGCATGCTGGTGACACTTATATTTTTAAGTTGTTTATTTACATCTTTAGGCTTTTTTGACAAATGGGTTAATTTTTGCAAGTGCGGGCTTATTATACCGATTACGGGTTTTGCTCATGCGACGATGAGTGCGGCTTTGGAGTTTAGAAAAGAAGGTTTAGTTACGGGAATTGGTATGAACATGCTTAAGTTATCTGGGGCAGTGATTATTTTTGGGGTAGTTAGTAGTTTTGTGTTTAGTTTAATTAGGATGGTGGTGGGACTTATATGACGTTTAAGTTTAAAAATGTTTATATAAACGAAACATCGACGGTTGTGGGTCCTTATGAAAGCGCAGGACCGCTTGGAAAGTATTTTGATTTTTATTATAAAGATTTATATTTTGGTGAAAAAAATTGGGAGCAAGCTGAGGTTAAGCTTGTATGCGAGGCTATTGATCGTTTGACTTTGAAAGGTAATTTTAGTATTGATGGTGATATAGGTTTTATTGGTGGTGATTTACTTAATCAAATTGTGGTTTCTAATTATGCGATGAGTAATTTTAATAATAGTTTTATAGGTATTTATGCGGCGTGTTCGACGGCAACTTTAGGACTTATTTTGGGGGCTAGTTTGATAGATAGTGGTTATATGAAAAAGGTTATTACGTTTACATCTTCGCACAATACAGCGGCTGAAAAACAGTACCGGTATCCGGTAGAGTATGGGGGTCCAAAACCTAAGAGTACGACTTTTACAGCAACTGGGGCAGCGGCGGCATTACTTACGGGTAATACTAGCACTATTAAGTTAGAAAGTGGGACATTAGGAGTGGTTATCGATTCAAAGGTTAAGGATGTTTTTAATATGGGTGCGGTGATGGCGAAGGCGGCAGCAGATACGATAGTTAAACATTTAAGGGATACAGGAAGAGATATTGATTATTATGATTTAGTTTTAACTGGTGATTTAGGGGTTTATGGAAAGAAGATTTTGAAAGAGTATATGCTTAGTGAATATAATATTAAGCTTAAAAATTATAATGATACTGGGGTAATGCTTTACGATAGGGAAAGCCAACCAGTTTATGCGGGCGCTAGTGGACCTGCTTGCGCACCTTTAGTTACTTACGGTTATATTTTTGATAAAATGCGCAAAAGTAAGTATAAAAAGGTATTATTGGCGGCGACAGGGGCTTTAATGAGTCCGACGATGGTTAATCACAAGCTTAGTATACCGGCAATATGTCATGCGGTTAGTCTGGAGGCGATATCATGATATATTTGAATGCATTTATTTTTGCGGGTATTGTGTGCGCTTTAGCTCAGGTAATACTTGATACGACTAAGTTGACGCCTGGACATATAACGGTTATTTTTGTGGTTGTTGGGGCTTTTTTAGATGTATTTAATATATATGATAGGCTTATTTTATGGGCTGGTGGTGGAGCTTTGGTGCCAATTACGAGTTTTGGACACAATTTAACGCATGGGGCTATTCACGGATATAATACTGAGGGGGTACTTGGACTTTTGAGTGGTACTTTAGATTTGACGGCAGCGGGCATTAGTGCGGCTATTATATTTGCTTTCTTTATGTCTTTGGTTTTTGAACCAAAAGATTAAGTCATCTAGTTTTTCTAGGTGTTTTTCTTTCTTTATATTGACAAACTTTTGTTTGCTTTGTAAAATGATATTGGCTTAGTATAAATGTTGACATGGATGTTATAATATTGATAGTGGTTTTGAGGTGATATAGTTTGTTTGTTATGGGCTACAAAGGTTTTAACCTTGATTTTTCAAATAGATATGGCGATAAGTTTGCAGTTGGGAAAGTTTATCATGCAGCTGGGGAGATAAAATGGGGCAATAATGGAAATGGATTTCATATGTGCAGTAATATAGAAGATTGTTTTAGATATGTTTGTGCGGATAAATCGATTATTGCGGAGGTTATTGGGTTTGGTGATATTCAAAAGTATGACGATGAATATTATGGATATTTTGATATGTACGTGTGTGAATATTTAAGAGTTATTCGTGTTATTTCAAGGGAAGAGATAATCGATATGATGTTACACACTTATCTTGAGAGAAGAGACAGATTTATTAGAGATTTTAATTTAACTAAAGAGGAAAAGAAATTGTTTGAAGGAGTTGGTGTTTATGGACAAGATAGTAGTGAAGGGTGCAAGAGAAAACAACTTAAAAAATATTAATATTACGTTACCTAAGAATAAATTAATTGTTATGACAGGGGTTTCTGGTAGTGGTAAGAGTAGTTTAGCTTTTGATACGATTTATGCGGAAGGTCAAAGAAGATATATAGAGAGTTTAAGTGCTTATGCGAGGCAGTTTTTAGGTGGCTCTGAGAAGCCGGATGTCGATAGTATTGATGGGCTTTCACCAGCGATTAGTATTGACCAGAAGACGACTAATAAAAACCCGCGTAGTACGGTTGGAACGGTTACAGAGATTTATGATTATTTGAGGCTTTTATTTGCACGTATTGGTGTTCCTTACTGCCCAAGACATCATATTCCAATTAGTAGCCAGAGTATTGAAGAAATGGTTAATGATGTGATGGGGCTTCCAGAGAGGACGAAGATTAGGGTTTTAGGACCAGTTATTTCTTTAGAAAAAGGGACACATAAAGATTTGCTTTTGTCTTTGCGCAAGGATGGTTATGTTCGGGTTATTATCGATGGCAAGGAATATGATTTATCAGAGGATATTGATTTAGAGAAAAATAAGAAACATACGATTGAGGTTGTGGTTGATAGACTTATTATTAAACCGGAGATTAGGAGCAGATTATATGAAAGTATGGAAGTGGCATCGAAACTTGGACATGGAAAGTTACTGATCGATGTTATAGGCGGGGAAAAGATGCTTATGAGTGAGACTTATGCTTGCCCAGAGTGTGATTTTTCTTTGCCTGAGTTAGAGCCTCGAATGTTTTCTTTTAATGCGCCTTGGGGTGCTTGCCCTGAGTGTAAGGGACTTGGGGTTAAGTATAAGATTGACGAAGATTTAATTATTCCGGATAAAAGTCTTAGTATTAATGGCGGGGCTATTTCGGCGATTAATACAAGTGATGAGAGTAATATTACGTATACTAATTTAGAGACGGCGTGTCTTCATCATGGGATTGATATGAATAAGCCGGTGGCTGATTTGACGCGCGCTGAGTTAGATATTGTGTTATATGGCAGTCCTGATTTACTTACTTTTAATTATGTATCTAAGGCTGGTAATAAGCGAACTACTAAGGGTTATTTCGAAGGAATTATTACGAATTTAGAAAGACGTTATATGGAGACTAAGAGTACGTGGATTAGGACGTGGATTGAAAATTATATGACGGAACTTAAGTGTCCAAAATGTCACGGTTCTAGGCTTTCGGATGATGTTTTAGCAGTGCTTATTGGCGGCAAGAATATTTATGAAGTTACGCAGCTTAGTATTAAGGATTTATATGCGTTTTTAGGTGGTTTAAAGCTTTCTAAGGAACAAGAGGAAATTTCTGATTTGATTTTGAAGGAGATTAAGTCGCGGCTTTCATTTTTGATTAATGTAGGTCTTGAGTATTTGACGCTTGACAGAGAGGCGAAGACTTTATCTGGCGGCGAAGCGCAGAGAATTAGATTGGCTACGCAAATTGGTTCGCAACTTACAGGGGTTTTATATGTTTTAGATGAACCGTCTATTGGACTACATCAAAGAGATAATCAAAGACTTATTAATTCGCTTTTAAAGATGCGTGATTTAGGAAATACGCTTATTGTGGTTGAACATGACACGGATACGATGTTACAAGCTGATTATTTAGTGGATATTGGTCCGGGCGCGGGTGTACATGGTGGTCAGGTTCAAGCTGAAGGAATGCCTCAGGAGGTTATGGCTAATCCTAATAGTTTAACGGGTAAGTATTTGACTGGTGAACTTAAGATAGAGGTACCTAAAAAAAGGCGGAAAGGTAATAAGAAGTATTTAGAGATAGTGGGAGCTCGTGAGAATAATTTGAAGAATATTAAGGTGAAGTTTCCACTTGGTAAGTTTATATGTGTGACTGGTGTTTCTGGAAGTGGCAAGAGTACTTTGGTTAATGAGATTTTATATAAGGTGGTTGCGAATAATTTATATAAATCTAAGGAGAAGCCAGGTGCTTACAAGAGTATTAAGGGGTTAGAGAATATTGACAAGGTTATTGATATTTCACAAACACCAATTGGCAGGACACCACGCAGTAACCCGGCTACGTATACTTCGGTATTTGACGATATTCGCGATGTTTTTGCGGAAACTAAGGAGGCAAAAATGCGTGGATATGATAAAGGCAGGTTTTCGTTTAATGTTAAGGGCGGAAGATGTGAAGCGTGCTGGGGTGATGGTGTTAAGAAGATTGAGATGCACTTTTTACCAGATGTTTATGTTCCTTGTGAGGTATGTCATGGAACTCGTTATAATAGTGAGACACTGCAAATAAAATATAAGGGCAAGAATATTTATGAAGTTTTAGAGATGACGGTTGAAGAGGCTTTGAAGTTTTTTGAAAATGTTCCGAAGATTAAGAATAAATTGCAGATGATTTCTGATGTTGGACTTTCTTATATTAAGTTAGGTCAAAGTGCGCCGACGCTTTCTGGTGGTGAGGCGGCAAGGGTTAAACTGGCGAAAGAGCTTCAAAAGAAGCCAACTGGCAAGAGTTTATTTATATTGGATGAACCAACAACTGGTTTGCACAGTGACGATATTAAGAAGTTATTGGTTATTTTAAACAGGATTGTCGATAATGGTGATACGGTTTTGGTTATCGAGCACAATTTAGATGTTATTAAAGTAGCTGATTATATTATTGATTTAGGACCAGAAGGTGGCGATGGCGGTGGTAATATTGTGGTTACTGGTACGCCTGAGGAAGTGGTTCAATGTCCTGAAAGTTATACTGGTAAATTTTTGAAACCTTATTTAGAGTGACTATAGATTAATTTCTATAGTTTTTTTGTGTTTTTAAAGGAATTTTAATAAAAAAATTGTATGTTTATATATAGAGGTGGTAAATTGAATTACTATAATGAGATAAAGGAAATATTTGTTAAAAATGAGATTTATAAGAAAGTAAAAGATTACTCTAAAAATAGAAGTGATTTAAACACTTATTTTGAAGTTGGTAGGTTAATAGTGGAAGCGCAAGGCGGAGAAGCTAGAGCCAAGTACGGGAATAAGCTTATTAAAGAGTATTCTATTAGGCTAACTAGGGAACTTGGAAAGGGATATACAGAAAGAAATTTACGTAATATGCGAAGTTTTTATATTAAATTTAGAAAATGGCACACACTGTGTGCCGAATTAACATGGAGTCACTATAGATTACTTTTATCAATTAACAATGAAAATCAATGTAATTACTATATTTGTATTACAAGGAAACTTAATCTATCAGTAAGAGAACTTAGGGAAAGAATAAAATCAAAAGAATATGAAAGACTTGGTAAAAATGTAGATATAGAAAAACCTAAGGTAGAAAGTTTAATAAAAAATCCGATATTAATTAAGGTTAATAATAAAAATGAAAAGTTAACTGAATATGCCTTACACCAATCTATTTTAGAAAATATTGACGATTTCTTAAAAGAGCTTGGTATTGGTTTTACATATGTTGGTAGTGAGGTAAAAATAAAATTAGGTGACAGATATAACTATATAGATTTCTTATTGTTTAATACTAATTTTAATTGTTATGTTGTGGTTGAATTTAAGATTACTGAATTAAAAGCTGAACATATAGGTCAAATTATTAAATATATTGGCTATGTTGATAAAAATATTAGAAAGTCATTTCATTATGAAACCGTAGGCGTGATTATTTGTAAGAAGGAAAATAAATATGTAATGGAATACTGTACTAACCCTAATATCTTTGTATCTACTTATCAAACCATATAGAAGGAAGTGATATGTTGAATTATTATAATGAGATAAAAGAGACATTTGTTAAAAATGAAGTTTATAAAAAGGTAAAAGATTATTCTAAAAATAAAAGTGATTTAAACACTTATTTTGAAGTTGGTAGGTTAATAGTGGAAGCGCAAGGAGGAGAAGCTAGAGCCAAATATGGGAATAAATTAATTAAGGAGTATTCTTTGAAGTTAACTAATGAGTTAGGTAGAGGATATAGTACTAGAAATTTGGCTTTGATGAGAAAATTTTATATTAAATTTAAGAATGTGCAGACAGTGTCTGCACAATTAAGTTGGAGTCATATTTCTGAATTATTGTGTTTAAATGATCAATCTAAAATGAATTATTATATTAGTATTTCAGAAAAATTAAATTTGTCAGTGAGAGAGCTTAGAGAAAGAATAAAATCAAAAGAATATGAGAGACTTGGAAAAAATATAGAATTAGAAAAACCAAAGGTGAATAGTTTAATAAAAAATCCAATATTAATTAAGGTTAGTAATAAAAATGATAAGTTAACAGAATATGCTTTACATCAATCCATTTTAGAAAATATTGATGATTTTTTAACAGAACTAGGTATTAGTTTTACTTATGTTGGAAGTGAAGTGAAAATAAAAATTGGCGATAGATATAATTATATAGATTTTTTACTATTTAATGTTAAGTTTAATTGTTATGTTGTAATAGAGCTTAAGGTGACAGAGATAAAAGCTGAATATATTGGGCAGGTAATTAAATATGTGAATTATGTTGATAAAAATATTAAGGAAGTTTATAATGAACCAACTGTTGGTGTGATTATATGTAAGAAAGAAAATAAATATGTTATGGAATACTGTACTAACCCTAATATTTTTGTATCTATATATCAAACTATATAGAAAGAAGGAATATTTTGAATTATTATAATGAGATAAAAGAGACATTTGTTAAAAATGAAGTTTATAAAAAGATAAAGGATTATTCTAAAAATAAAAGTGATTTAAACACTTATTTTGAAGTTGGTAGGTTAATAGTAGAAGCTCAAGGAGGAGAAGCTAGAGCTAAGTACGGGAATAAATTAATTAAGGAATATTCAGAAAAATTGACTAAGGAACTTGGAAAAGGATATACTTATACTAACTTAAGTAGAATGCGTCAGTTTTATTTACTTTCTCTAAAAGTTGCCGCAGTGCGGCCACTATCTGGACATTTAACTTGGACACATTATTGTATATTATTATCGATTAAAGATATTAATGAAATAAAGTATTATGTAAATATTGCTATTTCAAACAATTTGTCTTCAAGAGAACTTGAAAAATGTATTAAATCAAAAGAATATGAGAGACTTGGTAAAGACGTAAATGTTGAGGAACCAAAGGTGAATAGTTTAATAAAAAATTCAATATTAATTAAGGTTAATAATAAAAATGAAAAGTTAACAGAATATACTTTACATCAATCTATTTTAGAAAATATGGAAGATTTTTTAAAGGAATTAGGTGTTGGTTTTGCTTTTATTGGAAGTGAAGTGAAAATAAAATTAGGTGATAGATATAATTATATAGATTTTTTACTATTTAATGTTAAGTTTAATTGTTATGTAGTAATAGAACTTAAGGTAACAGAAATGAAAGCTGAATATATTGGACAGGTAATTAAATATGTGAATTATGTTGATAAAAATATTAAGGAAGTTTATAATGAACCAACTGTTGGTGTGATTATTTGTAAGAAAGAAAACAAATATGTTATGGAGTATTGCACTAACCCTAATATTTTTGTATCTACTTATCAAACTATATAAAGATTATTTTTTACTAAAAATGTATAGAGCAAGTGAACTGAAACTAATAACTATTATAGTAAATAAAAGTATATAGGCTTTAATTCCTAAGTTGTTAATTAGGAATATTAACAATTCATTAACTGATGAACTAAAGATTTTAATATTAAACATTTCAACATTATCTATATATTTTGAGGAGTGCATTGGGTCTAAGAAAGTATTTAAGAAAATATAATTTGCGCCATTTTTAATGATATTATTACTGAAGAAGGCAATTATGATTTGGATAAACATTAATAAAATATTTTTAAAGGAAAATTTGGCTTTATAGTTTTTGGTTATAAATGTTCCAGATATTAATAAAAAGAAATGATAAAGGTAACAGTATATGGTATTAAAGTTTAAGATTTTTGGGTTTGTGAAGAAAATGGCAGCAACAGCGAATAATATTCCAAAGGCGCCAAGATAGTTTAATAAAAATTCTTTTTTAGTTTTTATGTAGATTATTCCAATAATGGGATATAAATAACAAAGTTGAAGTGGCAGATTATTATTTATATGGAAATTATTAGTGATGATTAAAAATAAAGATTTTGCTATTTCTAAGAAAAATAATAGAAGTAAAATATTTGTTAAGTTTGCTTTGTTTTTTTGGAATTTAAGTCCAATTAATACTGAAAATAGTATTAATAAAAAAATGAGTATTAAATGATTTATAGAAAAGATTTTCATTATAAGTTTCATTCCTTTCACTATGTTCAAGGCACACATAGGAATGAAAACCCTGAACTTTTTTCAGATTATCACCAATATAGATTATGATGAGTTAATAATTATAATTAATGAAATAGATTTATTTTAAATTTGTTTTAAATAATTTGATGTTTGATTATGCTATGTATGAAAAAGTGGTATATTTTTAAATTTTATCTATGAAAAACTTGATAAGTTATTTGATTTTGTATAAAAAAATGTGATAATATTATGGTAGGTGATTACTTTGAAAAGTATAAACCAAAATATATGATTAGAATTAGTACGAGGAATTTTGGATTTGATGATGATAAAAAGATAAAATTAATTCCACTTTATGCAGTATTTTGTATTGAAAAATATTTTTAGACAATTATACAGTTTTGTATAGTTGTTTTTATTTAACCTTGTGTGGTTAAACGATATGTGGTTAATATTGTTAAACTGAATATAAGGTGAGGCTTGTGAAGTTAAGCGAAGCAATGTCAAAAAAGTTACTTAAAATATGTGAAGAGCGAGATATTTCAATAAATAAACTAGCAACCATTTGCTTACTTACTCAAAGCACGGTTCAAAATATTATCGAGGGTAATTCTTCAAACCCTAAATTACTTACTATTGTTAGGATATGTGATGGACTTGATATGACATTGAAAGAGTTTTTTTCTGATGAATTATTTACTAATATAGATAGAGAAGATTAATAAATATTGTTTATTAAATTTAACCTTGTAAGGTTAATGTTATTTTATGTGTTGATTTTATAATCAATATATAAGGATAGGAAAAAGAAAGGTAGATTTTAATGATTAAAGAGAAAATAAAAAGAACAGTAAAAAATAGAATATTTATGTTTGCTTTAACGGCTTTAATTTTTAGCGTGGTTGGTGTATCCGCAGCAACCTATTTTCCAAGTAATGATGTAACATATAATAATAGCGAAAGTGGTTTAAATAGTACTGATGTACAAAGTGCTATAGATGAACTTTATAAAAATTGTTCTGTAATGACTTCTTCTAGTAAATATTTATATTTTGCTGTTAATGAAGAAGGAAGTAATGGCGAAGCTAGTGGTGGTACATTGTATAGAACTGATTTAAATGGAGATAATCAAATAGAAATATATACTAGTA
>CALVVS010000046.1 GCA_944363925.1 uncultured Bacilli bacterium
TCCTGTAGGTCCAGTCGCACCCGTAGCTCCGCTAGGTCCAGTAGGTCCAGTCGCACCCGTAGCTCCGCTAGGTCCAGTAGGTCCCGTTGCACCCGTAGCTCCACTAGGTCCAGTAGGTCCGACTGCTGTACTAGCTGCACCAGTAGGCCCTGTAGCTCCAGCTGGAATTGTCAAATTTAAAATTAAGTTTGGTAATGTTCCTGTAATGCTTGCTGAAGCAGTACTGCCAGGTGCTCCAGTTGTTACTGTCCCAATAGTAATATTAGGAGTTAAACCAGTCGCTCCAGTAGGTCCCGTTGCGCCTGTAGCTCCACTAGGTCCCGTAGGTCCAGTCGCACCCGTTGCCCCACTAGGTCCTGTTGGACCCGTTGCCCCAGCTGGAATACTAAATGTTAATACTGCATCTTGGTCAGTACCAGTATTAGTAACTGTCGCCGCACTTCCCGGAACACCAGTTCTAGTTGTTCCAACCGTTACAGTAGTTGGTCCCGCTGGCCCTGTAGGTCCCGTTGGTCCAACATTACCAATTTGTGCTTGACATCGGCGGCCTTCAGCTAATATTTGTTCAATTTTATTATCACAATTTTTACCCATCTTCGCACTCCTTTCCTTAATATTTTATGATTTAAGTTCAATAATGATTAGTACCTTTTAATAAAAAAATAAATTTTATTAAAATTGCTACCTTAAAAATACAATTTAACTCAATAATTTGTTGTAAAATCATATAATTATGTTATAATATTATTGGCTTTTTTAAATCACATGAATATGGATTTGAGTGCCTAGTGCCGAAAGGTGGTACTCTTGTTAAAATATTCAGAGGAAATAACAAAAGGAGGTATGAAAAATGGCCGTTGTGTCAATGAGTTATTTATTAGAAGCTGGTGTTCACTTCGGACACCAAACAAAAAGATGGAACCCTAAAATGAAAGAGTACATCTTTACAGCTAGAGATGATATTTACATTATCGATTTACAAAAAACTGCTAAAAAAATCGAAGAAGCTTATGCAGCTTTAAAAGAAATAGCTGCAAATGGAGGTAAAGTTCTATTTGTTGGAACTAGAAAACAAGCCTCTGAAGCCGTTAAAGAAGAAGCTTTAAGGTCAAATTCATTTTACGTTAACGAAAGATGGTTAGGTGGTACTTTAACTAACTTCAAAACAATCAGAAGAAGAGTTAAACGTCTAGAACAAATCGAAAAAATGGAAAAAGATGGAACTTTTGAACTTCTACCAAAGAAAGAAGTAGTTCATATCAAAAAAGAGTATGATAAACTAAATAAATTATTAGCTGGTATTAGAGATATGTATAAATTACCACAAGCAATGTTTATCGTTGATCCATCTAAAGAAGAAATCGCTATCAGAGAAGCTAGAAAGTTAAACATCCCAGTATTTGGTATTGTAGATACTAACTGTGATCCTGATATGGTTGACTACGTAATTCCAGGTAACGACGATGCCATCAGAGCTGTTAAACTAATCGTTGGTGTTATGAATAACGCTATTGTTGAAGCAAATGGTGGAAAAATCGTTGATTATTTAAGTGATAACCGTAAAGAAGAAAAAGGCGAAGATATTATGAAAAAAGCCTTAGAAACAGTTAAACGTAAAGAAGATAGAAGACCAAAATTCGACCGTAAATCTGATAAAAAATTTAATAAGTCATCTGAAAAAGTAGAAAAAAGTCCTAAAAAAGAAGAAGTAAAAGAGGAAAAAGTTGAAGAAGTTAAATCTGAACCTAAAAAAGCCGAAAAAGAAGATTTAACTACTAAAACTGTAGCTGAACTTCGTGAATTAGCTAAAGCTAAAGAAATTAAAGGATATTCTACAATGAAAAAAGCTGAATTAATTGATGCTTTAAAATAAGAATTTAAGATGACCTTGTGTCATCTTTTATAATAAAAAGGAGGAAAATATGATTACTGCAAGTTTAGTAAAAGAATTAAGAGAAAAAACAGGTGCTGGTATGCTTGATTGTAAAAAAGCCCTAGAAGCTACCAACGCTAATATCGATGAAGCAATCGACTGGTTAAGAGAAAAAGGAATTTCTAAAGCCGCTAAAAAAGCTGATAGAATTGCTGCTGAAGGTTTAGCTGCTATCTTAACCGAAGGCAATGATGCTGCTATCTTAGAAATGAATTCTGAAACAGATTTCGTTGCTAAAAACGAAGAATTCCAAGACTTAGTCAAAGAAACTTTAAAAACAATTATCAAAAGTAATGCAAAAACTTTAGACGAAGCTTTAAACTTACCATATGAAGATGGGACAATTAATGATTTAATTGTTTCTAAAACAGCTAAAATTGGTGAAAAACTATCATTAAGAAGATTTGCTAAAGTAACAAAAAAAGATAATGAAAGCTTTGGTGAATATATCCATATGGGCGGCAAAATTGCTGTATTAATTGTTACTGAAGGAACCGATAGTGTAGTAGCTAAAGATATTGCTATGCACGCTGCTGCTATGAGACCAAATTACGTAAAAATCGAAGACGTTCCAGAAGAAGTTTTAGAAAGAGAAAAAACAGTTTTAAAAGAACAAGCAATGAACGAAGGAAAACCTGCTGAAATCGCTGAAAAAATGGTTCAAGGTAGACTTAATAAATTCTATAAAGAAATTTGCCTAGAAGAACAACCATTTGTTAAAGATAGTGACATTGATGTAAAAACTTACGCTAAAAATAATGGCGGAAAAGTAGTTGCTATGTATAGATTTGAAGTAGGCGAAGGTATGGAAAAGAAAGAAGAAAACTTTGCCGAAGAAGTTGCTAAACAAATGAAATAGTGTCTATTTAGATACTATTTTTTCAAAAGGAGAAAACATGGAAAAACAATTAATTATAGTCAAATTAGGTAGTACAAATACCATGAAAATATATGAAAATGATAAATTAATCAAAGAAATAAATCATGTTGAAATAGGTAGGGATGGTGCTAGTGAAAATACCTATGAAGGCTCTTGGCAAACCCCAATCGGCTTATTTGATTTAGGTATTGCTTTTGGTATTCATGACTTAAATATAAAATATCCGTATTTAAAGATAAATGATAATTTGTACTGGGTCGATGATGTTAATTCCAAATACTATAATAAATTAATTAGACTAAATGAACCCATAAATACTTTTAACTATCCATATATTATAAATACCGGCGAAAAAGAATTTAACTCTGCAGAACATCTTGCCGACTATCCAAAACAATATGAATATGCCGTTAATATCGAATATAATGTTAATGGTGAAAAATACGAAAATGGAGTAGGTAAAGGCTCTGCTATCTTTCTTCACTGTCTAGGTGATAAAGGATATACTGCCGGATGTGTAGCCATACCCAAAGAAGATATGCTATTTATACTAAAATTTTTAGATAAAGATAAAAAACCAAAAATATTAATAAAAAAATAAAGCCACCCCGCTTTATTTTTTCTTTTCAAAAATTATATTAATATCATTTTTCTTGCATATCTCCATTAAAGTTTTAAAAGTATAATTTCTTTTTCCTTGTTCGTAATTTTGAACAGTTCCCTTAGAAACGTTGATCTTTTTAGCAAACTCATCTTGCGTAAGTTCAGACCACTCTCTAATTATCTTAAATAAATCTTTTGAATTATAATCTAAGCCATTTATTTTCATAGCTCACCCCACAAATTTTTTATTATAGTCATTGACAGTATATCCCAAAATGTTTTATAATTATTATAAGTCGGTCAATATGACCGATAAAAAAATAAAATAAATAAACTATAAAAAGTTATCTCATTGGTTTTGCATTAGCTGTAATGCTTACTTATTTTATTTAGAAAAGAGGGGAACAAATGAAAAAGAATTATTTAAAAACAAATTTAATAAGTTTCATAGTAGGAGTTGTAATCTTTAGTTGTATTGGTGTTTATGCAGTAGTAAATTTTCCAAGTAATGAAGTAACATATAACAATAAAGAAAGTGGTTTAAAAAGCACCAATGTAAAAGATGCCATTGATGAACTTTACACAGAGTGTACAAAAGAACCAACAGCAGGGGAGCAAATAATTGACAAAGAAGAGATAGTAACAAGTGGTGATGGCTTATACGAAGATGAATATGAAGACAGAAGATACCTATATAGAGGTAAAAGTCCTAAAAATTTTATTCAATTTAATAATGAACTATGGAGAATAATTTCAGTTGAAGCTGATGGGACAATAAAAATAAGAAAATACGAATATTTACAGGGTATTTCTTATGATGAGTATGATAAAGATAGAGTTACACTTGATGATGCTTATTATTGTAGAATTGCATATAATAGTGGTTGTAACGTATGGGGAAGTAAAACTACAATGAGAGACCAAGAAGGAAATATAGTATCACAAATTATTGGTAATCCATTTAATACTAGTAAATTATATATTTTGCCAGATGCAGAAGCTGACCTCAATATATATTTAAACAATGAATATTATAATCAATTATCAAGCGAAGCCAAACAACAAATTGTCAACCATAGCTTTAATGTTGGTATGGTTGCTTATTCGTCAGGGCAGCAATTAGAAACAGATATAAAACAAAGTAAAATGTATACTTGGCAAGGAAAAGTTGGACTAATAAATGTAACAGAATATGTTAGAGCAGCCATCGATAAAAATTGTACAAACGTTTATAATTATAGTACAACGAGTACAAAATGTTATTATATAGATAATTGGATGTTTGATGAAGTTGGACCGGACTATGGTTTAAGCACTATGACTTCATATTATCATTCTGGAAACGACTACAATACGTACGTTTGGATTATTATGAACGATTATCCTGATTCATCTCCACGTACGGGTGGCTATTTATTTTGGCCTGTAGTTTATCTTTCATCAGAAATCAAAATCACAGGTGGAACAGGAACTTCTCAAGATCCATATCAAATTTCCCTATAATAAAAATTTTAAAGAACTTTTAAAACTAATTTGTAAAAGTTCTTTTTTGTAAAGTAAATCATTAATTCCATTGTTTTAAACCCAAAAATATATTATAATTATCTATGGATAGTGAGGTAGTAACATGGATTATTCAAAATTAAAAATTCCAAATCATGTCGCCCTTATCGTTGATGGTAATGGTAGGTGGGCTACTGAAAAAGGGATGAATAGAAGTGCAGGACATAAACAAGGTTTCTTAAACCTAAAAAAGTTAACCGCTTATATTTTCTCAAAAAACATAAAATGTATAAGTGCTTATCTTTTCTCAACAGAAAACTTTAAAAGAAGTCAAATGGAAGTATCTTTTATAATGGGTTTATTAACCGATCAATTGCAAGATATTTTAAACTTTTGTCATGAAGAAAAAATAAAAGCTGTTTTCTCAGGACGAAAAGAACATCTATCAGATAAAGTTTTAAAAGCTATAAATAAAATCGAAAAAGAAACAGAAATATATAATGATAGACTATTCAATATATGCTTTAATTATGGTGGTCATGCTGAAATAATCGATGCCACTAAAAAAATAGTCAAAGATGTTCAAAACGGTAATTTAGATATAAATAAACTAGATGAAAACATGTTTAATAAATATCTATATCATGAACTTCCACCAGTTGATTTAATGATAAGAACATCTGGAGAACAGCGCCTAAGTAACTTTATGCTTTGGCAAAACTCCTATGCCGAATTCTATTTTCCAAAAACTTATTTTCCAGATTTTGATGAAAAAGAATTCGATAAAGCCATAGTAGAATATACAAAACGTGATAGAAGATTTGGAGGTATTGATTATGAAAACTAGAATTATCAGTGCAATTATTGCTCTAGCTATTATTATTCCATTAATATTAAATGGTGGAGCCATCTTTAACTTGGGTGTGTATGTAATTTCAATTCTAGCCCTTAAAGAATTTTTAGATATAAAATCGACAAAAAAACAAATACCAATTTTTATCCAGTTAATTGCATATATTTTTATAACCATATTAATAGCCTTTAATTCTAAAGATTTATCTAACGTCTTCACCTTAGATTATAGAATATTAGCCGCTTTATTTATGGCCTTTCTAATACCAACCGTATTTTATCATGAACGCTCTAAATATAGCATTAATGATGCCTTTTATTTAATCGGTGGTCTACTTTTCTTAGGTGTTTCCATGTCACTATTAATACTAGTTCGTTCATTAGATTTGAATTTGTTAATATTCCTATTATTAATTCCTATGGTTACTGATATTTTTGCTTATATAACCGGCATGCTGATCGGAAAAAATAAATTACTAGAAGAAATATCACCCAAAAAAACCGTCGAAGGTATGGTTGGTGGAACAATCATGGGCGTCTTTATAAGTGCCATGTTCTATCATACCGTAATAGACCCAACTTTTTCTAAAGTAGAATTAGTTGCCATTTGTACTTTTCTATCATTATTAGGTCAATATGGCGATTTAGTCTTTTCAGCCATCAAACGTTACTTTGGAAAAAAAGACTTTTCAAACCTTATACCAGGTCACGGTGGTATTTTAGATAGACTAGATAGTATTATCTTTGTCTTGCTAGGTTTTATGTACTTTATTACAATCATTTAAAAGGGGAGATTATATGACATTTGTATTAAATTTAATTTGCTTTGTTTTAGTATTAGGTGTAATTGTATTAATTCATGAATTTGGACACTTTATATTTGCAAAAAAATCAGGAATTTATGTCTATGAATTTTCAATTGGTATGGGTCCTAGACTATTCAAATGGACAAGAAAAAATGACGAAACAGAATATTCGATAAGATTAATCCCAATTGGTGGATTTGTTCAAATGGCTGGTGAAGAAATAGAAGATGACCCATCAGTTCCTAAAAACATGAAATTTGCCGTTAAAACATTTGGTCAAAAATTCATGACCGTCATTGCCGGAATTATGAATAACTTTATTTTAGCCATTGTTCTTTTCTTTATAATTGCCTTGTTTACTGGTGCCCCTCAAAATAAAGCTATAGTAGGGGAAATCAGCGAAGACTATCCAGCCTATACCTCAGGTTTAAAAACCGGCGATAGAATTCTTACAATAAACGGTAAAGATGCTAAAACATATGACACTTTAGCCCTAGAACTTCAAGTAAATAGTGGCAAAAAAATAGATATGGAAATTGAAAGAAACGGTGAAACAAAAACAATCACCTTAAAACCCAAAAAAGTAAAACAAGATGGAGAAGAAGTTTATAAATATGGTTTTGCCATCACCGATGAGATCAAAACAGGCTTTTTCGCTTCATTAAAATATGCTTTTACAAAAACTATTAGCTTGCTTCATCAAATGATTTTAATAATCGCTTATCTTATCACCGGTAATCTAAATATTGATGCCTTATCAGGACCAGTAGGTATTTTCAGTATCGTTGGAACCGCTGCCGATAGTGGAATTTGGTCAATCTTAAGCTTAACCGCTTTGTTAAGTGTTAACGTTGGACTAATTAACTTATTACCAATCCCAGCCTTTGATGGTGGAAGATTATTATTTATAATTATCGAAAAAATAAAAGGTAAACCAGTAGACCCAAGACTTGAAAATACAATTCACTCAGTCGGTTTCTTCCTACTGATGGCCTTAATGATATTGATAACCTATAATGATATAGTTAGATTAATTAGATAAAATTCAAAACATAATTTGAAAGGATAGATAACCGTGCAAAATAAATCAAATAAAATAATTATAATTCTAATAGCTATTTTAATTATTCTAACTGCTATCGTAATTATAATCAGTTATAATAAAAATTCGGTTATTCAAAACCCAAACTCTAGCGAAATAAATGAAATCATAAAAGATGAAAACATCATCTTAATAGATGTCAGAACCGAAACTGAATATAACTCTGGACATATCAAAAATGCCATTAATATTCCTTTAAATGACATAAAAAATAAAATAGATTATCAAAAAGATAAACCGCTAGCAGTTTACTGTAGAACCGGTAAACGTAGCCTTGAAGCTGCTAAAATCCTAGCTAAAATGGGTTATACAAAAATATATGATTTAGGTGGTATTGAAAATAGTAAAATAGAGCTAACTAAAGAATAGTTAGCCTCACGCATGGATGGCGGAACGGTAGACGCGCTACTTTGAGGGGGTAGTGGGGGTAGCCCTGTGCGAGTTCAAATCTCGTTCCATGCACCAGATTGATAGTTATTCAAACTAGTAATAGTTTGTTTTTTTATGATTTTTAAATTGGGTGGTCGAAAAGTGTCCGAATACATTGATAATTTTTTATTTAAAAATATAAATAAAAATTATTAACTAACAACTAACAACTAACAACTATATGGTAAAATAATATTAAAGTTATGAGATTCTTCAGACACATCTGAAGAATCAGAAAGGAGCAATTTATGTTAGAAAAAAATAATATACAAATGATTAAAGAAATTAAAGATGTAATTATTAGTAGTAGAAATAAAATTGCTTATGAAGTAAATAACACAATGTTACTAGCATATTGGAATGTTGGTAGAATTATTGTAGAAAATGAACAAAATGGAAATATTAAAGCTGAATATGGTAAGCAAGTTTTAAAGGAACTTTCAAAAGAATTAAGAAAAATTTTAGGTTCTGGTTTTTCAGTGTCAAATCTCCAATATATGCGTAGATTTTATCTTAAATATCCAAAACAACAGACAGTGTCTGTTAAATTGAGTTGGTCACATTATTGCGAATTATTAAGTATTGAAAATGATGATGAAAGAAATTTTTATGAAAAAGAATGTATTAATTCAAAATGGAGCGTTAGAGAGTTGAAAAGGCAATTAGAAACCTCGTTATATGAAAGATTATTGTTATCTGAGGGAAAAAGCAATAAAGAAAAAGTATATGAGTTATCAAAAGTTGGGCAAACATTAGCCAAACCCGATGACATTTTAAAAGAACCATATGTTTTTGAATTTTTAGATATTAAAGAACCGAAACCTATTTTGAAGAAAGATTTAGAAAGAAAATTAGTTCATCATATGGAAGAATTTCTACTTGAATTAGGTAAAGAATTTATGTTTGAATGAGTAAAATTTGTAATAAGACTATATTGATTTTAAATGTTATAATGGTTCGAAATAAGTCCTTTTGCGACACAGTAGTATTAAAGACCACTGTAAAATCAGCGGTTTTATTATACCTATCAATATTAAATAGAAACTTTATTTTTAACACGTTCACTATAATTGGTAATTTTTCTATATTATATTTTTTAAATTAAATGGTAAATATCAAAAAGTGTAAAGTTGCCACCTAATAAAAAAAATATCAAAATATATATTGACAGCTATAATTATACATGATATCATGAAAGTACTTAATAGGATAGCAATAAAAAAATAATCAATCTATCTCATAAATAATCTTTTTAATCTGTATATATACCTATTAAAAACTTTATATTTATGAATAGCATTCAATTATTTTTTACTTACCTTATATGTGGAAGTTATAGTATAAGGGAAGAACATTGCAATATCGATCAAGCTATTAAGTAATATGTACATATATGGGAACTTGATAAAAATTATAAGTTATAACTGTCAATATAGCTTTATAATTACCCTTAAAACCCATCCAAAAACATGCTTTATGACAGAAGGCATGTTTTTTGGTTATTGACTTAAAGTATATAAAAATATAAAATGATAATAAGAAGTATCACTTCTTAAAGATTGGAGATGTAAAAAAATGAGAAAATTTTATTTGTGTAAAAAATGCGGAAACGTTGTTTCTCTATTAGTAGAAGGCAAAGGAACCATAATTTGCTGTAGTGAACCAATGGAAGAACTAAAAGCTGCAGCCGTTGATGCAGCCTTAGAAAAACACGTTCCAAGCTGTGAAGTTCGCGATAATAAAATCATCGTTAAAGTAGGTGAAGTATTGCATCCAATGGATGATGAACATTATATTAACTTCGTAGCTTTAGAATATGATAACACCATTGAAATTCATAACTTTAAGCCAGGTGAAGAACCAGTTTGGGCCTTTAATTATGTCGAAAACTCAAAAGTATATGCTTATTGCAATAAACATGGCTTATGGGAAACTAGTATCAATTAAATGTACTTTAAATAGCAAATAAAAAAATGAAATTCAAAGGTAATTTTTACTAGCCGTTTTTATTATAAAAACTCTAGAGTTTCTAATGAAACGTATGATAGCGTCCAAACGCATTTGTTAGTATTGACATTTGCTATAAAAAATGTATAATATTTTTTTACCAACATATTGCATTTTAAAAACTAATATATTGTATTGATAATATAAAGATAGGAAAGAGGTGTTCAAATATGATGAATAAAAAAGAATTTTTAAAATCACAACAAGAATGCGCTGATATGTTAGGTATAACATTAAAAGAATATAATAAAGATTGTAAAAATACTAAAATATCATTAAGGAGAACACGTCGTAAAAAATATAAATATGATAATTCAATATTAGAAAAGTTAGGACTTACTTCAAAAGATTTATTAGTCAGGAGAATTTAAATGAAAGCAAAAATAGGCGAAATCTGGTTAGTTTTAATTCCTATAATATCTTATGATGCAAATGGAGATATTAATATTAACTTGCAAAAAAGGCCATGTTTAATAATAGATGATGGCAGAGGCTTAGTTGTTGAACAGGATAACAGAAATTATCATATTTTAAAATTAACTACTCAATTTGATAGTTATAAAAGGAAATTAATAAAGAATTGGAAAAATATGGGATTAAAAAGAAAATCGTATGTACGTATTGAAATGCCCATAAAATTAGAAGAAGAACAATTAGACAGAAAAGTCGCTGAATTATCAGAACACGATTTATTAGAAATATATTCGGAAGTTTACAAAATTTTAAATATTAATGCGCTTCAAAAAATGTCGGAAAAATATGAGAGAGAAAACAAAAAAGAAAAAATTAATAATTGAATACCTAGACTTAATTATCTAGGTTATTTTTTGTATATTGATATATAAGATAAGTTAATAAATTTGTACCTAATTAAATTAAGTCATAATAAAACCCTTGAAAATCAAGGGTAATTTTTATTATGGTGCTGGAAACAGGACTTGAACCTGCGACCTGCTGATTACGAGACAGCTGCTCTACCAACTGAGCTACTCCAGCATCTCTTCCAAAATAATTATATAATATTTTTATGCATTTGACTAGTTTTTTATAAATTTTTCAGTGAAAAAGAGTAAAACATTCTTCGCAAACATTAAATAACATCTACTACATACAAAGTAAATTATATTT
>CALVVS010000047.1 GCA_944363925.1 uncultured Bacilli bacterium
AAGATATTAGACTAATAGATAAATATGGTGGATTAAAAGTTAAATTAATTGGATATAAGGAACATTTAAGAGTACCATTAGCAATCGATGTCACTGTAGAAGATCCTATTACACCTAAAGAATTAAAATTTAAATATAAATGCATGTTTGATAGCTCTTATATTAATATTATGGCGTTCAATAAAGAAACAATTATAGCTGAAAAATTTGAAACGTTTATTACTGATAATATTATGAATACTAGAGCAAAAGACTTTTATGATTTGTATATTCTATTAACTAGATTTTATAATGAAATTAATAAAAATGATTTAGTGCAAGCAATAAAAAATACTTTTGAAAGACGTGCAGCTAAATTAGATATAAATATGATTGTTTCTAATTTTGATTTAATAAAAAATAGTGAAAGATTAAAAACAAACTTTAATAAATATAAACTTAAAAAGATTTATGTAAGAGATATAAGCTATGAAGATGTTATGGACGCCATAGAAATAATCATAAAATTACTTCAAAAAGAGCTTACACCAGTATCTTAATACAAAATGTTAACATAGAAATGTGTTAGCGCTTTTTTATAATTTGGATGTTGTTAATTATAATGATTTTGTAAATAAATGAAAAATAGAAAAAGGAAAGGAATGAATGATATTTCTAGTTTAATGGAACAAAAAGAGGAAAGGTATATCAGTACAAATTTGAAATTGCAAAAATCAACGTAATTACAATTTGTAATGACAAAACACTAAGTCCCATTGAACTTGATTCATTTTTTTATTATAATTTAGAAAGAGTAGTAAATTACTATAATGAATTTAATATGGAGGTAGAATATGAATTTAAAACAAATTCAAAAAGAAGTTTGGCAAAACAAATTAAATAAAGGATTTAATACCACAAATGTAGAAAAAGAGTTTTGCTTTTTGTACGGAGAAGTAGCAGAAGCCTTTGATGCTTACAGAAAGAAAAAAGATGATCTAAATGAAGAATTAGCTGACATAGCAATTTATTTGCTTGGCTTATCTGAAATGTTAGGCTTTGATTTAGAAGATGAAATTTTGAAAAAAGTTTCTAAAAACAAGAAACGTGTATATAAAAATGTTGATGGTACAAACATTAGAGTAAGTGATTGAGAAGAATATTACATCTTATTTTTTTTTATAACTTTTTAGTAAAAAGAATATTGCTAATATACATGATATACCAAGTATATTTTTATGTGATACAAATATAAATGTTCAAAACGTAGTAAAATATTTATGTGATGATTTTTTTCGACTAACAATTATAAAAAAATTAAATATGAAGTGATTTTAAATAAAAATGTGCTATAATAGATTACGTAAACGGGTGCACACAATGTTTCCAAATTGTTTTCAATTTATAAAATAAACATAGTACTAATAGTACTATAAATACCACAAATATTTTTGTTACCAGTGCCACAAAGCCTTGAAATACCAATAATTACGTAAATACTGATAATACTATAAATACTTGGATTTCTTGAACTTGTGGGAGTGGAAAAAAGTACAAAAATTGCTGTGAAAAAAATGCGTAAAGCCTTATTTTATAAGGTTTTTATGAAAATGAGGTAAATTAAAAAAAGGTAAAAAAATCGTAAAATAACTGAATTTGTCCACATTTTGTCCACATAATTTAAAGGCACATCAAAAAAATTATGTATATAAAATAACGTGGACAAATTGCAAAAATAAGTGTCGTATTTTAAAATATGGACACTTTTTTTGCTTTGTTTTCAATCTGACGTCATTAATAATATTATTAAATACAAATAAACAGTTGACTAATACTACCGATAACGGTATAATATGTGGTGAGGTGATAACTATGAAGTTTATGACTACAAAAGAAGCTGCAGAGAAATGGAAGATTAGTGAGAGGAGAATTAGACAGTTATTAGAAGAGGGACGAATTGAAGGTTCCATAAAAAATGGTAATAGTTGGAATATTCCAGATTATGCTATAAAACCCGTAGATAAAAGAATTGTTAAACCGGATAATAAAGAGTTTATAATTGACTTGCCAGAAAACTTTTTTGATAAAGTAGATAATATGAAGAAAGAATTGGATAGTAAAAGACCATTTCCAAAAGAGACATTAAGGACATTAAAAGATTCCATTAATTTAGAGTGGACTTATAATAGTAATGGAATAGAAGGTAATACATTAACACTCAAAGAAACACAAGTAGTTCTAGAAGGAATTACAGTTGGTGGAAAAACATTAAAAGAACACTTAGAAGCAATTAATCATGAAAAAGCAATCCTTTATTTAGAGACCATAGTTAAAGAAAAAAATCCTATTACTGAATGGAATATAAAAAATATTCACAGATTAGTTTTAAAGAATATTGATGATAAAAACGCTGGAAGGTATAGAATAGAAAATGTAATGATTAAAGGTGCAGTTCATGTTCCACCAAATTATTTAAAAGTACCAGAATTAATGGAAAAATTAATTGTAAATTATAACTCATGGAGTTCATATCATCCAATTATAAGAGCAGCATTACTTCATGGACAGTTAGTTAAAATTCACCCTTTTGTTGATGGAAATGGTAGAACATCAAGATTACTAATGAATTTAGATTTAATGAATCATGGGTTTAATCCAGTAATAATAAAAAAAGAAGATAGATTAAAATATTACGAAGCACTAGATAAAGCCCACACAACAGGTAATTATACAGATTTTATTAAATTAATAACTAAATTGGAAATAGAGATGTTAAAGAAATATTTAGAATTATTATAGGCGGTATTTAATAAATCCAGATAAACATAAAAATAAATGTAAACAATTACAAAATAGATAAACTGAACTGAACCCCAAAAGTTGGACAGTTTATAAACAATTTCTAATTAGAGGATTGTAACCTGTAATTTATAGGTAACAAAAATATAATTATAACAAAAGAAATTTTTAACAAGGCTAAACACCTTGTTTTAAAATATAAAAAAATGTATAATTAAATAAGAAAGAGTTGATATAATGCGAAAACTTGAAAAAAACACTATTTATAAACACTTTAAAGGTGATTATTATTTAGTACTAGATATTGCCATAAACTCTGAAACAAATGAAGAATATGTAGTTTATCGCGCTCTTTATGATGATAACAAATTGTATATTAGACCATTAAATATGTTTTTATCTGAAGTAGACCATGAAAAATATCCAAACATAAAACAAAAATATCGCTTCGAAAAAACAAAAGTAAAAAGTAGAAAAGAGTGATACCATGATAAATATAATATATAATAAAATAAAAGATTTTAAAAAAAGATTTCCAACCACCATTGCTTGGCGTCTAAAAGCTCATAGTAAAGTCGCCGCAGAACACATTAACGACGATGAAGAAGTACTATACGCCTTTGCTGCCCAAAAATTGCCAAGTGTTTTCAATATAACCTCCACATATGCTATTGTAATTACCGACAAAAGAATTTTACTCGCCCAAAAACGGTTAATCTTCGGCTATTTCTATTACACCATAACCCCAGATATGTTTAATGACTTAACTATAAAAATGGGTATCTTATGGGGCCGCGTTATTATCGACACAATTAAAGAAACGGTTAATTTAACCTTTATATCCAAAGGCGCTTTAAGAGAAATTGAGACCGTTTTATCAAAATATATGATGCAAGAAAAAAGACAATATGAAAGCGAATTAACCGACGAAGAACACAATAAATTAAAAGAAGAATTAAAAGATATATCAAAAAACGGAGAAGACTAAACCTCCGTTTTATTGTAGACAAAACAAAACTAAACCATTATAATAATCTATAGGAGGAAGCTGTATGAAGTATCTTTTTAAAACATTAATAATCTTTACTGCTATATTTGTAATTTTAAAATGTTTGCTTTTTCTATTTGATACTGGACATGAAATCACATATAATGTTGGTAATTTTAAAATAAAAGAAACATTAAATACCAAAAATAATAATAACTATTACTTTGAACTAACACACGAAAAATTTAAAATAAACTTTCAAATAAATAAAAACTATAATAAAGATGAAAAAATAATTAAAAAAATTGAATATAAAAATATAGATGGTTACCAATGTCTATTACCAATTTTCAAAAATGATAATCTTTTAACCGATGCCATGTGTTTAAAAAATAATGAAATAACATATGCTCATAACTTAAATAATCAAAAAATTAATAACTACTTAAAAAGCTTAGAAAAATACGGCTACGATAAAAATAACTATAAAGATAATGCTTCCGCTATAAAACTTTCCAACACTCAAACAATATATAAAGACAATTTTCTTGAAAATCATTATATTGCAATGGAAACATATAAAGGCTTAAACCTTTTCAATGGTAACGAAAATACAATCAAGATTTTTGATAATGATGTTTACACAAAACCAATTAGCTATTTCACAGATAAATATTATATAGTAGCTGACTATACTCAAAATTATAACTTTAAAATATTTCATGTCATAAATATTATAAATGGAAAACAAATAGATATCAGAAGCTATGACGATATATCATTTGACTCGTATATTGAAGGCGCAGTAGGAACTGATGTATATCTTTTCGATAAAGAAAATGCTAAACAATATAAAATCAGTATAAAAGACGAAAGCGTAGTAGAATTTAATGATAAAAATAATCTTCAAACATATAATGGTAAATGGGAAGATATGACCTTAAGCGATGCCATCAATGGAAAACTTTTCAATAATTACTATACAAATGATATAAAAGGCTATGATAAAGTAGATAAAGTTGGAAACTACTATTACATGTATAAAAAAGAAAATGATTATTATAAAGTTTACCGTGCTGATATTCAAAATAAAAAAATAAAAACATATCTATTCAATACCACAAACATAAATAGTGTAATCTACTTAGATGACGCAATATACTATCAAAATAAAAACACCTTCTATTATTATAATAATCAAGGTGAAAGAAAAGTCATAACCAATACCGAACTAGAGTTTAATAACGATTTAAACTTCGGAGTATATAAAAAATAGGCCTGACCTATTTTTTTCCTTTAAATGATAACTTTATATTAGGAAAAGCCTTCAAAAGCCTTTTAAAACCAAGCGATTTATTCATTAAAACGCCTCTAACCTTTTTAGAAATCTCCTCTGTATAATCCTTGCGCACCGAATCGACAGAAATCTTAAGCTTGTTAATTATATTAAAAGATATACAAAAATCAATTAAAGTAAGTAATATCAAAATCATCATAATAATTGAAAAAACATTTCTATCAAAAATATTAAATAAATAAAATAATTTTGGATTAATAATCTTAACAATTAAAATACCACCCAAACCAAAAAAGCAAGAAGACGTAAGACAAACACGTCCATTTATATTAAATGGCAACTTAGAATAATCCCACCATCTAACCTTAAAAATCTTCTCCATTAAATAATTAACCACATACTCTAAAAAACTTCCAATAAATGCTGAAGAAATAGCCATATTAAATAAACTATCTTGTGGTCTTAAAATAAGGGTAATCAAAACCGCCCCAGTACCCCAAATAGGCACCAGTGGTCCAATCAAAAAACCTCTATTTATTAATTTTTTTTCCATAAATAAAGTATAAATAACTTCTATTATCCATCCTATAAATGAATAAACTAAAAATAAAGCACTTAATACTATAAAACGATAAAAAAATTCTGGCATAACTAACTCCTCTAACCTTATTTTACCTTATTTATAAATTAAAGTCTATACTTTAAACAATTAGCCAAAAACAAAACTTTATAGTATAATTGTATTGGAGGAGATACTGTGGAAAAATTAGGACTTGTACTATCAGGTGGCGGAGCTAAAGGAGCATATGAAATTGGAGTTTATAAAGCCTTAAAAAAACTAAATAAAAAAATAGATATCGTAACTGGTACCTCCATTGGAGCTATAAATGGTATGTTCATTACCCAAAAAGATTTAAAAGGTGCTTTAAAATTATGGAAACATATAAGCTTTAAAACCATCTATGATGAAGAAGAATTTACTGCTATCGAAGACGATAAACTTTCCAAAATTTATATTGAATATGCTAAAAACTTTTTCAATGAAGGTGGCTTAGATATTTATAAAATGAAAGAAATTTTCAATGACTATTTTAAACCAAAAAAGTTCTTTTTTTCAAATATAGAATATGGCCTAGTTACATACAATATAAGTAAAAACAAACCAATATTAAAAACCAAAAAAGATCTTAACAAAAATAATATCAAAGATTATATTCTTGCCTCCGCATCATGCTACCCAGCCTTTAAACCATATTTAATAAATAATGAACTCTATATTGATGGTGGATACTATGATAATCTTCCAATTAATCTAGCTATAGACATGGGCGCCACTGAAATAATTGCTATTGATCTAAGGGCCATTGGTTTTAAAAAAAATATTAAAAATAAATCAATTGATATAACATATATTTCCCCACGTAATAAAATAGGCTCATTTCTAGTTTTTGATAAAAACCAAGCAAAGAAAGCCATAAAACTAGGCTATAATGACACTATGAAAACATTTGGCAAACTAGAAGGAAATATTTTTACATTTAGAAAATATAACTTAATAAAAAATTACAATAAATATATAAATAACTATGAAACAAAATTAAACAACCTTTTTAAAAGTAATAATCAACTATTAAATCAAATATTCAAATCTGAAATTTTCAAAGGTATTTTAAATAGTAAAATACTATATAATAACTTTAATAATATTATTGAACGTGCCGGAAAAATATTTAACTTTGATGAGTCAAACATTTATAATATTAAAAGTTATAATCGTGGATTATTAACATCCTTATCAAACACCGAAACAATCGATATTGAAAAAATAATGCATAAGATAAAAACTAAAAATTTCGAAAATATCCTTGATAGAAGAAAAATAGTAAAATACTTTTATCAGCAAATAATCAATAATAAACTTTCCTATAAATATATTTTACCATTTCGTGTTGAATTTTTAGTAGCTCTATACATATATATAGTAAAAAGTCCGCATACAACATATTAATATTAATTAAAATATGTTAAAATAAAAAAGGAGGAACAGACATGAAAAAACCACTCATTATTATTTTAAGTATTGTAAGCATATTCTTATTAATAGGCATATTTTCCTTTATTTATGTAAAAGTAACTTATCTAAGTAAAGAAGAAATTAAGCAAATCATAATTAAAGATACTGGTGTCAATAGTAATGATATTTATTTTGAAAATATCGAATTAGAAATCGAAAAAAATAGTTACGAAGTAGAATTTTATTATAATAACATCGAATATGAATATAAAGTAGATGCTAAAAATGGTAGAGTAATTTATAATAACTTTAAAATAAATACAAACCACAATACAAATAATAATAAAAATAACTCCAGCACCTCAGACACGCAAAATATTCAAATGGAAAAAGCTAAAGAAATTGCCCTAACCGATGCTAAAATTGATATAAATAATGTAACATTTACAGAAACAAAACAAGATTACGATGATGGTAGATTAATCTATGAAATAGAATTTATATATAATCATACAGAATATAATTATGAAATAGATGGAACAACAGGTGAAATAATTCACTATGATATTGATAGACGAAATTAAACAATATAAAACAGGTGATGAAAAATGAAAAAACAAACAATTTTAACGGGAATAAGACCAACAGGCCATCTGCACTTAGGACATTACTTTGGTGCTGGTAAAAATTGGATAAAACTTCAAGATAAATTTGATACTTATATAGAAATAGCTGATGTTCAGGCCTTAACCGATAACTTTAATAATCCAGATAAAGTAAGAAAAAGCGTTAAAGAATTAGTAATAGATTTGCTATCTATTGGCATTGATCCAAACAAAGCCACAATTTTTATTCAATCTACTATTCCTGAAATAGCCGAATTAACAGTTTTTTATTCTAACCTGGTAACTATCGCTAGACTAGAGAGAAATCCCACCGTTAAAAATGAAATCAAGCAAAAAAAAGAACTGTTTGGTCAGTCAGGTGAAAGCATAACTTATGGATTTTTAGGATACCCAGTCAGTCAAGCTGCTGATATAACAGCTTTTAAAGGTAACTTAGTTCCAGTAGGAGAAGATCAACTCCCGCTTATAGAACAGTGTCGTGAAATTGTCCATAAATTCAATAGTATATATGGAAACACTTTAATTACCCCAGAACCATATCTTAGTGAAATTCCAAGAATAAAAGGCCTTGATGGTAATGAAAAAATGGGTAAAAGTTTAGGAAATGCTATATTTTTAGCAGATGAACCAGATGTTGTTAGAAAAAAAATCATGAGTGCTGTCACTGATCCAAATAAAATTAAAGTTGATGATAAAGCTAACCCAGATGTTTGTATGGTATACTATTATCATAAATTAATAGGCAATCCAAATCTAAAAACAGTGTGTGAAGAGTGCAAAGCTGGTAAGCGTGGCTGCGTTGCTTGTAAAAAAGAATTAGTAAATAAAATGCTTGAATTTTTAAAACCAATTGCTGAAAAAAGAAAATATTATGAAAACAATTTGCAAATTGTTGAAAATATCCTAAAAGAAGGCAATAACAAAGCTAAGAAAGTTGCTCAAGAAACCATTAAAGAAGTAAAAACAAGTATGAAAATCAATTATTTTGATTAACCAAATTTTCATAAAAAAAGTAAGTTCTTTTAATTTTGAACTTACTTTTTAACATTTTTAAGAAAGCTTAAAATATTTTAAACACCATCTACAATAGTATCATTTAAACATTTTAAAGCACATACACAACCTAAATTCATTGTAAAAAACGAATTAGTTGCTACATATGGTCTAGTAGCAGATGTTGTTGGATCAGTATTTGCTGCAAGTACCCTGAAAGTTGCACACTCCCCATCTACTTTTTCAACTCTAAAAACACTTGAACAAGTTGCTCCTACAGAAGAACAATCAACATTTTCTTTCGTAGTAGGCATACTCCATGGCGTGCCATTACCAGCACACGTATAAAGTGTTACAGGTCTTGTATTAAGACCCAAAGTAGAAATAGTATTTCCTAAAAATCCACGATCGCAAGTATCTAAGCAAGTATCAGAGCATTGTGCATTTTGCTGTAAAATGTTAATTACTGTAAGTATTTCTGAAATACATGAGCTATCATTACAATTATTACACATATAATCCACCCCTTCTTTATTCTCAATATAACATATTCAAAAATAAAAATAAGGTATACACCAAAAACCCAAATAATTAATTTAAAGTAATTCTCTAAAAAGTAATTTCATAAAATTAATTGAGGTGCATACTATGAAAAATGCTATAAACTACTACTATAATTTATATCCAAATAATATTCATCAAACTGAAAAAGGGTATTATTTTTCCATAAATCAAACTAGATATTTTTTACTTAAATACTTAGATGAACCTAAAGAAATACAAAAAATATATAATATGCACCTAAACCTTCTAAATCAAAAATTTTATATTCATCCAATAATACTTAATACCAAAAATCAAATTCTAACTTATATAAATAATGAACCATATATCTTAATGATTACCATATATTATGAAAATAAAATTTCTATAAACGATATAATAAATTTTACAAACGCTATATCTTATGAAAATAATCTACCTAATTGGGGTGAATTATGGGCACAAAAAAATGACTATCTAGAATATCAAATAAGTATGCTTGGACAAAACCATCCTATAATAAGAGAAAGCTTTAGTTACTATATTGGACTAGGTGAAACTGCAATTCAATTAGTAAACTCATTAGAAAAAACAAATGACTTTCTAGTATATTCTCATAAAAGAATTAATATAAATGACACTCAGTTTGATTTATATAATCCTTTAAACATAACCGTAGATTATAAAGTAAGAGACGTAGCTGAATTTCTAAAAAGTCAATTCTTTAGTGGTAAAGATATTGATAAAGAACTTAATTATTACTTTAATAATATTAAATTAAGTACCCATGAATATCTACTTTTTTTAGCTAGGATGATATATCCAACATATTACTTCGATTTATACGAAGAAATAATAACAAATAGAAAAAAAGATGAAGATATAGAAAAAATCATTGCTAAAGCAAATGATTTTGAACAATTAATAAAAAAAATATATAAATATTATAAAATGTTTATCCCTATTCCAAATATAGAATGGTTAGAATCATGACAAATTTACAACCTCTTTAACCTCAGGCACCTCTTCTTTAATTGCCATAAAAATACCATCTTTTAAAGTGTAATCAATAAGTGAACAACCCGCACACGCTCCAAGCATTTTAATATAAACGATATTATCCTCATATTTAACAAATTCAATATTTCCACCATCACTTATTAAAAAAGGTCTCAATTTATCTATAATTTCTTTAATTTTCTCTTCACTTTTCATATATATCACCACTATAATTATATATCAAATAGTTGCTTAGGTAAACTTTTTCTTTAAATAAAATTGTGCTATAATAACAAAAGAGGTGTTATTATGACCAAATATAAAAAAGGAAAAATAGTAAAAGGAACAGTTACCTGTATAGAACCTTATGGTGCTTTTATGTCATTTGGTGAATATTATACAGGATTGATTCATATATCTGAAATATCAAAAGGTTTTGTTAAAGATATACATGATTTTGTAAATGTTGGTGACCATATTTACGTAGAAATTTTAGAAGTAGATGATGATGAATCACAATTAAAATTAAGCATAAAAAATATTAATTATAAAATTAATGGAGCGCCTAAACGCCGAAAAATAGTAGAAACACCTCACGGGTTTACAACCCTAAGTAAAAAATTGCCATTTTGGATAGAAACGCAATTAAAAAAACAAAAAAATAAAGCAAATACTATTGACAAATAATCGCATAAATAATATAATCATAGATGTCTAAGGAATTAAGTGGGCGCTTAGCTCAGTTGGTTAGAGCACCTGCCTTACAAGCAGGGGGTCATAGGTTCGAGTCCTATAGCGCCCACC
>CALVVS010000048.1 GCA_944363925.1 uncultured Bacilli bacterium
TTTGATAGAAGTAAAGTCGGCCCCGTCGAACTCGCCACCACCGCCTTCGGTCAAGGTGTATCAGTAACTCCTATCCAGCAAGTCACCGCTGTCTCCGCTGCCATCAATGGCGGAACCCTCTATAAACCATATATTGTAAAAAGTATCAATGAACCAGAGACAAATACCGTCATCAAAGAAACCAAACCCACAAAAGTAAGGCAAGTCATCAGTGAAAAAACTAGCCAAAAAGTAAGAGAAGCCTTAGAAAACGTCGTCGCCAATGGTAGCGGAAGAACCTCATATATCGACGGTTATAGAGTAGGGGGTAAAACCGGAACCGCCCAAAAAGTCGAAAACGGTAAATACCTCTCAAATAACTATATCCTATCTTTCATCGGTTTCCTTCCAGCCGATGACCCTAAAGTCGTCGTTTATATCGCCATCGATAACCCTAAAGGTACCGTCCAGTATGGCGGAACCACTGTTGGCCCAATCTCCAAAGCCGTTTTAAAAGATTGCATCAAAGCCCTAGACATCCCTAAAAGCACCGGCGGCAAAGATAAAAAATATAAATGGCCTGACCCTAAAACCTATACCGTTCCAAACGTCACTGGAAAAACCATCGAAGATGCTAAAAAAGACCTTAAAAACTTTAAAGTAAATATCGAAGGAAGCGGAGACAAAGTAACTTACCAATCTCCAGAACCAGGCACCAAATTAGAAGAAGGCAAAACCATTAGACTATTTACAGAGTAGGGGTGATTGTATGCTTATATTAACAAAATCTATCATGGCCATGATGATAAGCTTCATCTTCGCCGTCATAACCGCCCTAATAATTATCCCTATATTAAAAAAACTCCATGCCGCCCAAACACTAAGCATCTACCTTCAAAGAACCCATAAAGCCAAAGAAGGTACTCCCACTATGGGTGGCCTAATCTTTATAATTCCAACCATCACCATCACCTTAATATTTGCTCTTCTAAACAAAATAGAAATAACCTATACCTTAATCATCATCCTTTTCACCTTCATAAGCTATGCTATTATCGGCCTAATTGACGATTACTTAATCATTAAAAGACATAATAATAAAGGCTTAACTAAAAACCAAAAATTCTCCCTTCAAGTATTAATCGCTATAATCTTCTTCTATTTATTCATGAAATCAGGTAATGAACCATTACTTTGGATCCATAGCCTAAACTTTAAACAAAACATCGGCTGGCTCTATGGCATCTTCATCCTCTTTGTCCTAGTCGCCAGTAGTAACGCCGTCAATCTAACCGATGGCCTAGACGGTCTCGCCGGTGGTCTTTCAGCCATTAGCTTCTTAACCTTTGGTATTATCTCTTGGAATACTGGCTGGCTAGAAGGCTATGAAGATATCGCCATCTTCGCCTTTACCTTAATTGGCTCTCTACTAGGTTTCCTTCTTTTCAACACCAATAAAGCTAAAATCTTCATGGGTGATACCGGCTCATTATGTCTAGGAGCCACCTTAGGTGCCTACGCTATCACAACCAGACATGAACTATTATTAGTCGTCATCGGGCTAGTCTTCGTCCTCGAAACCCTAAGCTGTCTTATTCAAATCATCAGCTATAAACTAACTAAAAAAAGAATATTTCCCATGACACCAATTCATCATACCTTTGAAAAACTTGGAATAAAAGAAACCGACATCGTTAAAATATTTTGGACCATTGGCCTAATTGCCAACATGTTTGCTTTAGTATATGGGGTGTGGTTATGAAAAAATTCAATATAAGCTTGTTTATATCAGTTATTATATTATCATCCTTTGGCCTTTTAATGGTTTACTCTTCATCAAGTATCTGGGCCGAATATAAATTTGATGATCCTTTAAAATATGTGAAAAATCAGGGCTTATTCTTAATCATTGGTATCATCATCATGTATCTAATCAGTAAAATAGACTATAAAAAATACTATAAATATGCATCTAAAATCTTCCTTGTATGTTTTACCCTAATCGTTTTAGTCCTCTTCGTTGGAACCGAAAGAAACGGTAGTAAAAGTTGGTTTGGTATCGGTTCATTTGGTATCCAGCCCAGTGAATTCATGAAACTCGCCATGATCATATTTACAAGTAAATATCTTTATAATAATCAAAAAGACATCGGAAACATCAAAAAAGGCGTCATGCCGATACTTGGCTTAACTTTAATTATCTTTCTTTTAATCATGCTCCAGCCCGACTTTGGAACCGGCGTCATCTTAGTTATGGGCATTATTGGCCTATTATTCATAGGTGGTGTCAATCTAAAATTCTTCTTAAAAATAGGTGTTTTAGGTATTGCTGGCATCGTCGGTTTAATTATTGCCGCTCCTTATCGCTTAAAAAGAATACTCTCATTTTTAAACCCATGGAGCGACCCATTAGGTAGCGGCTTTCAAATAATTCAGTCCCTTTATGCCATTGGACCAGGAGGTCTCTTTGGTTACGGTTTAGGTGGTTCGAGACAAAAACATTTCTATCTTCCAGAACCCCAAACTGACTTTATTTTTTCAATCATCAGTGAAGAATTCGGTTTCATGGGTGTCATTATCGTCGCTGGTCTTTTTTCCTTCATCATCTATAAGGCCATTAAAATCGCCTTAAAATGTGATGACCTATTCGGTAAATATCTCGCCTTCGGTATCATATTTACTCTTGCCTTTCAAACCTTATTAAACCTAAGCGTCGTCATTGGCCTAATCCCCGTAACCGGCGTCACCCTGCCTTTCCTTTCTTATGGTGGCTCGAGCCTTTTAATAACCTTAGCCTCCATAGGCATAATTTTAAACATCTCAAGGCATTAGTAAAATAACTTAAAAATAAACTCAATATATGATAAAATAATCATGGTGATATAATGACGTTTAAAGATGAAATACTAAATTATGAATTATCTAATCATAATAACCCATACATTGTAAAAATAGGCTTACTTCCAGTCATCATAACTGCCCCTCATACCTTAAAACAAATCGAAAACGATACCTCAAAACCATTTACTAAAGCCATATCACAGTATGTTGCTAATAACCTAGATGCCTCATTTTTCATCCAAACCCAAGATACTAGTGCAAAAGGTGAAAATAAAGAAAAATTCCCAAACACCTTATTGCAAATCATTAAAACCCAAGATATTAAACTTCTAATCGATATTAAAGAAACAAAAAAAGAACATAACTTTGACGTAGAAATTACTACTATAAATAACTTATCATCAAATCTTACCGAAAAAGACCTCGAAAACGCATTTAAAAATCACGGTATCGATAATATCATTTATAATAAAACTTTTAAAAATGATATTATAAAGCCCATATATGAAAACATCAACATCGATATTATTCAAATTGAAATAAATCAAAACTTCCATGATATAACCAGTATAGAAAAAATTTGTAACGCCTTAATTAAATTTATCAAACTTTATATAGAAAAATAAAAACATTCGCCATCAAAAACGAATGTTTATTTCATTTACTTATCCTTTTTTTGATTATTTGCAGTAACCCAATCCTTGCCATCGACAACTCTTGAAACAAGTAGTGAACAGCTCGTATCACCAACCGCATTTAAAGTCGTCGCTGGAGCATCGATTACCGTCGCAATCATCGTAAGTACCGGTAGGGCAGCTACTGGATAACCAAGCATTGAAATAATAACCATCTCACTAATCGTACCTCCACCAATTGGTACCGCACTAATAAGCACTGAAGCAACTAGTGCTGTCACTAATATTTGAAAAATCGTACCTGGATCAGAAATGTTTGTTCCAAATAAGCAAACCAAAAACATAATCTTAAATACACTACCAATCATCGATCCGTCTTGATGTAAATTAGTTGCCAGCGATATCGTTGTATCAGCCACATCCTCAGATACGTTCATCTTCTTAGCAGAATCAATATTAATCGGAATACATGCTGCCGAAGAACAAGTCGCAAGCGCCGTAAAAGTCGAAGGTAAAATATTCTTCCACCAAACATTAACCGCTTTTCTGCCTCCTGAGATAAACGCATATAAACTGTACATAATAACATAATAAGCTAAAGCAACTACCGCATATAAAATTGCTACTCTAAGAAAACCAGCCGCGATACTCGCTCCAAAACTTCCCACATATGAAGCAAAATAACAACCAATACCAATAGGGGCGTAGTACATCGTAATCTTAATAAAATTAAAAACTACACTATGTGCACTTTCCATAACCCTAAGAAGTGGCTGTGCCTTATCGCCACTCATCCTCATTGCAAACCCGACAATCAAAGCACACACAAGTAAAGCCACCACATTATCCTTAGAAAGTAGTCCTGTAAAATCATCCACACTTATTAATTGAACCGTTCTCTCTAAGAAATTCAAATCAGTATCATCAGCCACTTCACCATCGAATAACTCTTGTATTGCCGAAGTGTCACCAGTATCTACTAAATCTACAAAATATGTACTCGCAAACCCGATAAGCACCGCAATAACCGAAGTAATTAAAAATATAACTACCGTAGAGACCATAATCTTTCCAAGTCTCTTAGGATGTTTAACCTTTGCCACCGCAAGTGAAATCGTCAAAAACACAAGTGGTACAATAATCACAAACATCAAATTCAAAAATAAATCACCAAGTGGTTTAACTATAGTTGCATCTTCCTTAAATATAAGCCCGCATATCGCTCCAATAATCATCGCTAAAATCAAAAGCAACATCGTCTTATAATTTTTTAAAAAACTTTTAAACTTTGTCATATAAAAACTCCTTCCTACTACATTATAAGCAATACCCTTAAAAAAGCCCAATATGTGTATTCCACGTTAAAACAAAAATTCCACACATTCTGCCCGAAATATGTTATAATAAAAATGGTGATAAAAAATGAAAAAAAAGTTTATCAAAATGAACAATAATCAAAACCAACTTTCTTTAGGTAATTTTTGTAAAAACATTAAAGAACTCGCTAAAAATAAAAGCTTTGCCAATCAAACCGAAGTTTTCTACTGCCTTTTTAATGTTGATGATGTTAGTGACTCCACTGTCAATAATTACTGTATTGGCTACCGCGCTATTGGCAGCGAATTTCGCCAAAAATATATTTCATATAAAAATCATTACATGCAAAATCCCGAAATCTTTGATGAAGTCATAATAGGTCTACTTTCTATATTAGATGGTGAAGTCTATACCAAACTTTCCCATCAAGAGTTGCTCCAAAAAGCAAATAACCATCAAACATTAAAAAAACTCCTTCTAGAACTATATAACTTAGCTAAAAATGATGAAAGCGTTTCAAATAACTTCACCGAAGACATCTATAAACAAATCTCTCAAAATAACCTTTATAAATCCTTATGTGATATCTTAATCTATATTGTCTTAGAAAAAAAACAACCCGTCTATACTCAAACATCCCAAAAAGAAATCATCGAAAATCTCTTAAATAGTACCAATATATCCGTAAATGAATTAGAAAAAATTCTTAAATTACAAATGCAAGATGGCATTAACTATACTCACTCCTTAAAAAGCTTAGCTAAAGAAAAAAACCCCTATGCCTGCTACGAACTAGGTGAAATGGAGTATAAAGGCCAAATGGCCGGCTATCCTAGATATATCAAAAGTTATGAATATTTCAAAATAGCCGCTGAAAAAAATCATCCTAGAGCCTGCTGGCTAATTGCCCAAATGATATATCAAAAGAAAATAGGCGACCTTTCTAAAGAAGACCTCAAACTTGCTTGGCATTACCTCAAAAAAGCCGAAAAAGTCGGTAGTATAGCCGCCACCAATACCATTGGCGTATGTTACTTAAAAGGTTTAGTCCCAGATGAACCCAAAAGCGAAGAAAAAGCTATTAATTACTTCCAAAAAGCCATGAACCATGAATACGTTTATGCTAGTAATAATTTAGGTAAAATATATGAAAAAAAAGGTGACTATAAAAGAGCCTTCAAATACTTTATGTATAGCGCCGAAAAAGAAGAAAGCTGGGCCTGTAATAAAGTTGGTGAATATTATAGATTAGGCATTGCCACTGAAAAAGATATTCAAAAAGCCTTTAAATATTATAACTTAGCCACCGAAGTCCCTTTAAATATATTAGACCACTGGGCCTTCTATAACCTAGCCAAATATTTCTACCTAAAAGGAAACCTTCAATCAAATACCGAAAAAGACATAAGTAAAGCTATCGAATACTTTACCAAAGCTGCAGATAAAGGCATCTATGAAGCCTATGAAGAACTAATTTATATCTATATAAATAAATATAAAGAAACATCATTAGATTTTTATCTAAATAAAATAAACGAATACCTTAAAATACTATCTCAAAATAAATATTACGATAAATGTAAAAATAACCTTAAACAAAAATTAACCGAAATCGAAAAAAAACATCTCGCTTTAGTAAAACTTGTCTAACCCTTTACATCACCCAATAAACAAAGTATAATAAACTTGTTTAAAACGTGTAAAAAGTAGGGGAGAAAAATGAAACAAAATCTTAATCTAAAAGCCTTAAAATATATACCTTTTCTAATCATATTGATATTAGATGTCATTTTAAGCGCTTCCTATAACAAAATATTAACAGCTGAAATAACTTATAATGTAGAAAATACCGGCCTACTTAAAAAATTTAGTATGCCCACATATACCGTTCCACCTAAAGAAGAACCAAAAATCGAAATAGCTCCAGTAAACGATAAAGAAGATGGCCAAAATAACACTAGACCCAAAGACACTAGAGGCACATTTACCATAAATGATATCAAACAGTATGAAACTAGCGGAACCTCTTTTGGTATCGATGTCTCAAAATATCAGGGCAAAATCAATTGGTCTAAAGTCAAACAAGATGGTATTGACTTTGCCATGATTAGAGTTGGCTATCGTGGTTATGGAACCGGTAAAATTGTCATGGACCCATACTTTAAACAGAACATCGAAGGGGCCTTAGCCAATAATATTCATGTCGGTATCTATTTCTATTCAGTTGCTAAAAACGAAATAGAAGCCATCGAAGAAGCTAACTTCACCATAAACGCCATCAAAAACTATAACATCACTTACCCTGTAGCCTTTGACCTAGAAGACTTTAATCGTCATCGTCTAGCTGGCATTAGCTACGAACAATTAAATAAAAATGCCATTGCTTTCTTAAATAAAATTCAAAGTGCCGGTTACACTGCCATGCACTACGGAAGCAAAAACACCTTTGGACCAATTTGGAACATGAATAACTTAAATAAATATAAAGTTTGGCTTGCCCATTATACCGATAAAACCAATTATGCCGGTAAATATAATATGTGGCAGTATACCAGTAATGGCCTTGTTAGTGGCATAAATGGCCGCGTTGACCTCAATATTGCTTACTTTAAATTATCAACAAATGAAAGCGATAAAGCTCAAAACGATAGTGAAGTAAGCCTCGACCCCAATGCCGAAGCCATTAAAAAAATAAATTTCGAGGACGTAAACGAACAAGTAATCACTATTAATAATGCAGAACTTCGTAAATCACCAACTACTGAATTAGATAATAAAATAACAAATATTCCTAAAGATACTGTAATCGTAAGAACTGGTCTAAATGATACCTGGTCTAGAGTAACCTATCAAAATGATGTAGCCTATATTTTAACCTCACAGTTAAAAATATATGAAAATAATCAGTCTGAGCAGCCCGAAATAGTAGAACCTGAAACATAAAAAAGATAAAACCTTGACTAAATTAAAAGCCTAATCTATAATTTATAATAGGTGATCAAAATGAAAAATAAAGCTTTTACTCTTGTCGAATTATTAGGTGTTATCGTAATTTTAGGTATCCTTGCGATGATTACCGTACCCTTAGTTCAAAGAACCATAATTGATAATACCAATCAGGCCTATGAAGAGCAAATCACTAGTTTTGAGCGCGCCGCCAAAAACTATGTTGCCCAAAACGTCTATGAAATGACCAAATGTCAAACTGAAACTTGTGAAGTAACCCTAAGAGAGCTTCAAGAAAAAGGTCTGCTTCCATCTGGAAATATTGTCAATCCTAAAACCGATGAAAACTTTAACTTAAATAACTTTGTCTTAATAACCTATGATGGCACCAAATATAGTTATAATTATGATACTACCCAAGACGAATAACCTCTAAAGAAGGTGAGAAAATGCTGTATACTTCAGTTAATAATCTAAAAATCAAAACCTTAAGTAAACTAAAAATCAAAAAATACCGTGATAAACAAAATCAGTTTTTAGTCGAAGGAACGCACCTTGTAAATGAAGCTTATAAAAGCGGAAACTTAAAAGAATTACTTCTTTTAGAGAGCAAAAACTTAAACCTAGATGTCGAAACAAATTATATAAATGAAAATGTTTTAAAAACTTTAAGTACCGTCGAAACACCAACCGGTATCATTGGCGTATGTCAAAAAAAAGATATGACCATAAAAGGTTCTAAACTATTAATACTAGATAGTATTCAAGATCCCGGAAACTTCGGAACCATTATTCGAAGTAGTGTCGCTTTTGGCATCGATACCATAATCATTAATGATAAATGCGCTGACCCTTATAGCGATAAAGTTATCCGCTCATCTCAAGGCATGATTTTCTATATCAATATCGTCAAAAAAGATTTACTAGAGTTTCTAAAAGAAATAAAAGGCCAAATACCAATATTAGGTACTAAAGTAAATGGTGGAAAAAACTTAGATACTCTTGAAAAAATGAAAAAATTTGCTATAATAATGGGCAATGAAGGAAGTGGTGTAGACCCAAAACTATTAGACCTTTGCGACGAATATCTATATATTCCTATGGATAAAAAATGTGAAAGTCTAAACGTTGGCGTTGCCACTAGTATAATCTTATATGAACTAACAAAAAAGAGGTGATAAAATGCTATATATTGGTGATTTAGTAAATACACATGGCATTAAAGGCGAAGTCCGTATCATCTCTTTTTTCAAATATAAAGACCAAATCTTTAAACCAAATAATTTCCTATATATTGATGAAGAAAAACTTAAAATAAACACTTATAGGAAACATAAAAACTATGATATGGTCACTTTTGAAAACTATAATAATATCAATAATGTTTTAAAATTTAAAGGCCAAAAAGTTTTTATAGATAAAAACGATTATATCTTTAAAGGTCCTTTAAATGAAGAACTATATGGTAAAAAAGTCTATGATAAAGAGAAATATATAGGCACCCTAACTAATATTATAAATAATAAAGGTAGGGAAATATTAGTCGTTAAAGGAAAGAAAGAATATCTTATTCCATATGTTGATGAATTTGTAAAAAATATCGGTCAAGATATCCAATTAGATTTAATCAAAGGATTTATCGATGAAGATTGATATTTTAACCATTTTCCCAGAAATGTTTGATGGCTTTTTAAATACCTCAATCATTAAAAGAGCCATACAAAATAAACTAGTCGATATACAAATTCATGATATAAGAAAATATAGTAAAGATCCTCATAAAAAAGTCGATGACTATGGATATGGTGGTGGCAGAGGCATGGTTTTAATGCCCCAGCCAATCTTTGATGCCGTCGATGACTTAAAAAAAGAAAATACCAAAGTTATACTGATGACCCCGCAAGGCGTAACCTATAAACAAAAAATAGCCTATGATTTAGCTAAAGAAAAACATTTAATCTTAATTTGTGGACACTATGAAGGCTTCGATGAACGTATTAGAACCCTAGCCGATATGGAAATCAGCATCGGTGACTATGTTCTAACCGGTGGTGAACTTGCCAGTATGGTCATAACTGATAGTATAACTAGATTAATTGATGGTGTCATCGAAAAAGAGTCCCACTTAAACGATTCTTTTAACAGCAACCTATTAGACTATCCAGTATATACCAAACCTATAGATTTTAAAGGCATGAAAGTTCCAGAAGTCCTGCTCTCTGGTCACCACGCCAATATTGCTAAATATCGTCAAAATGAAGCTCTCAAAAAAACTAAACAAAGACGACCAGACCTATTAGAAAACGGTGATAATAATGGATGAAAGATATTACATATGCGATAAAGATAATAATGAAATAGTTTATGGCTATATAGACTATAGTCAGATAAACGGTTTCAAAATCAGACCGGGAAATAATGTCCCCTATGATGGAGTTGAAGTAAGTAGACTAGTCTTAGTCAAACCAGCCCTAATAGAAAATGTTTTAAAAAGAAAAATCAAACATAAATTAGATACCTATCTAACCTTTCTTTTCACCGTTATCGACGATGACGACGATGACCCAGAAACATTGCAATTAGTCATCGACGATGTATCTAGATATAAAAACATCATCATTAATAAATATTCAAAATTCTTAGATAAAAAATATATAACTCGTCTTTTAAAAAAAGTAGGTATGGTTGAACTAGAATTAAAAGAAAAACTAAAAGAATTAACTAAACAAACTAATAAATCACATGGAAAATCTAGATAAAAATGCCATCACAACTTGCATAATCATTAAATATGTGATACAATTTAATACGTCGTGTTCCGCTTGGTGAACTTACTTATGAACACAGATTTATGCAAAGGAGTGATACTGTGAATTTGGTAGATAAAATAACCCAAAAACAAATCAGAACAGATTTGCCAGAATTTCGCGTTGGTGATACCATTAAAGTAAACGTTCGTATCATCGAAGGAAAACGTGAAAGAATTCAAGCGTTCGAAGGTATCGTAATAGCTATCAAAGGTAGTGGGGTAAGTAAAAACTATACCGTTAGAAAAAAATCTAGTGGTATCGGTGTTGAAAGAACCTTCCCATATAGCTCACCTAAGGTTGATAGCGTAGAAGTAATTAGAAAAGGTAAAGTTAGAAGAGCTAAACTTAATTATTTACGTGACCTTAAAGG
>CALVVS010000049.1 GCA_944363925.1 uncultured Bacilli bacterium
ATGGGATTCTTTTCCAATTATTAACTTTTTTCATTTTTTTGAAAAATATTGTTGACTTTTAATAGTTAGTCACCTCTTACAGATATTATATCAAATATTAATAAAATAAGTTAATTATTTTCGCAAACAAATTATGCGAAAAAGGTGCAGAATAACGAAAACGGGGTCTTTCCGTCATAATAGCTTTATATATCTTATTTGAAATAGACTCTAGCCTCCTCTTTTCAAATAACCACAAATATAAATTTTCACTTTTCCTAATAAGTTCTATCTGCGAAGCAAAAAATGAATCATTATCCATAAACTCATACTTTTTGTCAAAAGCAAGCTTATTAAAACCTGTCCGGTATAAGCCCGGCTCAACTAATACAATATCCACATTAGATTTCAAAAGCATACTTTCATAATGAAGCGCCCTTGCCATCGCCGATAATGAAGCCTTACTCGCCGAATAACTTCCTAAAAAAGGTAATACCATCTTACTCGTAAGTGAAGATATAATAACAATTCTTCCAAAACCTTTGTATATCATATTCTTTATCACTTTTTGAATAAGATTCAAATTAGAAAACACATTTACCTCAAAATTATCCCGCACCTTTTCTATCGGCATCTCCATAAGTGAACCACCTTCAGCAATCGCTCCATTTAAAACAAGTACATCTATATCTAAATCATCCAATTTATCAATATCCCTCGTAATATCAAGCTTTAAACATTTGATATTCTTATTATTTTTGTAAAGCCTCTTCACACTCTTAAGCTCACTATCCGTATGCACCGTAACATATACAAAACAGTCTTTAAGCCTTTGAATAACTGGATATATCATCCCACTTCTCGCACCTGTAATTAATACTTTTTTCATATCATCACCACTATTAATATCACCCCATTTAAAAAAAAATATACAAGTTGACATCAGTTTAAATTACGTGTATAATACGTTTACTAATTTCAAGGAGGATAGAAAATGAATAACACAGAATTTTATGGCACAATATCTTTAATAACTGACCATATAAACACCGTTGCCCTAATCAACATAAATGAATTTTTAAAACTACAAAGAATTAATGGTGAATATAAATGGATCCCATTTAAAATAGGTTCCATGCCAGCTATTCCCATACTAACAAGCTCATTTAAAGAAAGATTTAAAGCCACAAGTGAAATGGTCAATATTCAAATAACTCCTGTTTGGAAATTTTTAACTAATAATGAAACAGTCATTACCCCAAATATCGAAACATTTGAACTAACTGAATACACATCTAAAAATCCTCATTATACTTTAAAAAGAAAAATAAATCCTAATCCTCATTACCTGGCAAATACAACCTGGCATAACCTCTTCGATAAATCTCTAGCCACTAGACAAAATGCTGTTGAGTGGAACAAAAGTTGCCGTTCAACCTTACTCGCTAAAGTGGATGAAAACATATTAAAAACCTATCTAGATATCTATCAAGATGAATTAGAACAGTTCAATCAAATATACCAGCAAAGCGCTCAAACCGCTAAAGAATTAAGAACCATTTATCAAAAAAAGCTAAAATAAAGACTTACTATCAAAAGTAAGCCTTTTTTCTACATCATATTATCTAACTTATCTGTTAAATTTTCTGCCCCACTTGCAGCTTTACTAAAAGTCTTCTTAACCGCTTTCATCATCGGCTTATTATACTTCTGATAAGCTAAAGTAAGAGCACTACCCATCGCCATAAAAGCAATATTTCTCATTGAATTCATTCTATCACCTACTTGTCAGAAACATGATGCGTATACTTAAAAAGTATACATTTTTATTTTACATAGTATTTTCAAATCTATACCTAATTTTTTGAATTAATTTTGAATTTCTAACATACTCGTGATTATTCTGTACACTATAAACAAAAGCCTCCGGTTCACCAATTAAAATTAATTTTTTCTTAGCCCTCGTAACTCCCGTATAAACGAGCTTCTTATAAAGCATCCGCTTATATGAATGTGCCATCGGCATAATCACCATCTCAAACTCACTACCTTGACTTTTATGAATACTAATAATAAACCCATGTTTTATTTTGACAAAATCTTTTGGTGTATACTTAACCAAATTACCATCAAAATCAACATATATCTCATCCTTTTTACTCTTACTAGTATTCCCATATTTAATATACTTTATAACCCCAATATCACCATTAAAAACATTTTCATCTGGCATATTCACAAGCTGCAATATCTTATCATTTTCCCTAAAAATAATATTGCCACTTTTAATCTCCCGTTTCTCTGAAGAAGGCGGGTTAAATATATTTTGTAGTTCACTATTTAAAGCATCAATCCCATTTTCACCTTTATACATAGGCGCTAAAATCTGCAGTCTTTTGTAATCATAACCTTTTTCTATCACTTTCTCGCAAAGCCTCATTAAATTACTCTTAATATGATTAGCCGAGCACTTCAAAAAAGTATAATCATTATAAGTATTCAAATAATTCTCACTTAAATTGCCATCCTTTATTTCATAAGCTAAAGAAATAATATAAGAATCTTCACCTTGTCTATATAAATGATTTAAGTGTACCGTCTCTATCATCTCACTGCAAATTAAATCTTTAAGTAAATTTCCCGGTCCAACACTAGGTAACTGGTCATAATCGCCAACCAAAATAAGCTTAATATTACTCTTAAGTCCTTTGAGTAAACTATCAAATAAATTAACATCAATCATACTAACCTCATCAATAATAACTAACTCCACATCGGACTTATTAAACTCATTAACCATAAACTCGCCGCCATCTTTATTCCATTTCAAAAATCTATGAATTGTCGATGCCGGTAAAAAAGTCGACTCACTCATCCGTTTACTAGCTCTTCCCGTCGGTGCCAGTAAAGCCAAACGCTCCGTAAACTCATCGTAATTTAGCTTGTTAAGATGCTGATAAAGTTCTGTAATCGCCTTTATAATTGTCGTCTTGCCAGTTCCCGGTCCTCCCGTAATAATTAAAATATTACTCTCTAAAGCCTTGATAATCGCCTCTTTTTGTTCCCCATTATATGTAATATTATTAATCTTCTCAAGTTCTGCAAGTAAACTGTTTAAATTTTTATGCTTCTGAACTGGACGATTTGCTAAATTATAAATTCTCTCCGTAATATTAGCTTCAGCTTTCCATATCTCTTCTAAATAATAATCATCACCATCTATTACAATATAATCAGCTTCTTCTAATTCTTTAAATAAAACATCATAATTATCATAATCAATTTTTAAAAAACTATTCACATTATTAATAATTAACTCTATACTTAAAAAACTATCGCCATTTTGATATATAATCTTTTTCATAATATATAAAATAGCCGCTTTAACTCGCCTACTATCAGCTAAATCAAAACCTAAAGCCTCACCAGCTTTATCAACCTTTAAAAAAGAAATATCTGGTAAATTATAGACAATCTGATAAATATTATTATCGATAATCTTCTGTGTATTAGACTTATACTCATTATAAATACTAAGAGCTTCCCTCATTGAAAAATTAAGGTCAATAAGCTCGGCAATAATTTTATGACTTTCCTCATATTTTTTTAAAATACTAACTATCTTTTTGATTTTGTTTTCTGAAAGTTTAGGGACTAAATAAAGACAGCTTTCATCCTCTAAAATTCTGTCTATCGCCTCGTCTCCTAAAACCTCCGCAATTTGGCGCGCTAATTTTTCACCAACACCAGGAAATAAATCACTAGATAAAAAAGTCGTCACCGCATCTTTTCCCGTTGGTTTAAGCCTTTCATATCTACTAGTTTGAAATTGAAAACCATATCTCGGATGATTAACCGCCTCACCATATAAAACATAAGTATCATCTTCATTTAATTCGTGAAAATAACCCGTAAAAGTAATCGTATGATTAACATACTCTTCTAAAACCTCATCATTAGTTTCACGCACCTTAAAAATTCCGATAACATAACCTTTATCAGATTGAAAAATACTTCGGCGAAAATTTCCTTTAATATAGCTTTCCAATTACATCACCTATATCATTATAGCAAAAATAAAAGACCTTTACTAGGCCTTATACCAACATTTGTTCTGATAAATTCTACATGTGTTTTCCCATTGCATTATCATTTTGAACATAACTACTAACAAGACTTTGAACATCTATTCCATTGTAACTTGCCACTTTATCACCATTAGGTGTCAAAATATATGAATATGCGGGATTTTCTGTCACCTGAAGCTGTCCGCCACCAGGTAAATTTTCTGTTGCTACAACAGCTGTATTTCTCTCCATACTCTGTCTCTGTGCATAACTAATACCAGCCACCGCACCTAAAGCCGAAGCCACTAAAGCAATTGCCACAATAGTATTTCTAAATTTGTGGGACTCTTCACGTTCAACCCTATAATTTACCTTTGCCTCTGGCGCTTTATTAATTCTAATACAATCATCTGGCCATGTAGTATTTACCATATTATTTCTAATACTATTTGGATATTCATTCATCTGTATCACCCTCTATTAAACATTATAACAAAATTTCTAAATTAATTCAAAAGCTTTTATCTCACTTACTAAATATGGATACTGAACTTTACTAATCTTGACTGTCACTTCCTTGCCCAAAAGATTTTCATCACCCTTTGCTTTAATAAGCAAATAATTTGCTGTATGACCAGTCAAATATCCATCTTCATAAACCTCTGGAATAAAAGTAACTTCCGTATCTAAATGCTTATTCATATAATCAAGTTCTAACTCTTTAGATACCTCAAGTAACCTTCTTACTCTCTCTTTTTTTACATTACCAGGCACTTTATTTTCCATAAAACTAGCCTTTGTTCCCGCTCTATCAGAATATGGGAAAACATGTACTTTTGTAAAGCCAATTTTTTTAATCGTCTCAACACAATCTTCAAATTGTTCATCACTTTCACCTGGAAAACCAACAATCACATCCGTTGTAATATTCATATCTGGTTTGATCTCTTTTATTTTTGCGCATTTATTAATAAAATATTTCGTATCGTATTTTCTATTCATCTGTTTAAGAATCTCATCATTACCAGACTGTAAAGGAATATGCATATGATTAACTAAAACCGAACTATCTTCTATAACCTTTAAAACCTCATCATTTATCTCTGTAATCTCAATTGATGAAATTCTAAGACGCTTAAGGCCATCAAGCTTAACTAAATCTTTAAGTAAATCGGCAAAACTGTAATTTCCATCGTGATAATGTCCTGTATGAATACCAGTCAGTACTATTTCCTTGTGACCACTTGCTATCAAAGCCCTAGCCTCTGCTAAAACCTTCTCATGACTTTTACTTCTAACATGCCCTCTTACATATGGAATAATACAATAAGAACAATAATTGTCACAGCCATCTTCAATCTTAATATAAGCTCTTGTCAAATCAAAATTATTCAAACTCATATCCTCAAAAACAGCTTTATCCATATCTTCAACCACATATATTTTCTTATCTTGATAATCTTTCAAATAATTGATAATCTCTGTCTTCTTCTGATTTCCAATTATAATATCCGCATCAATATCTAATTTATCCTTTTTATTTTGTATCATGCAGCCCATAACGACCAAAATTGCACTAGGATATCTTCTCCTAAGACTTCTTATCATCTTCCTAGATTTACTATCAGCTGTATTTGTAACCGTACAAGTATTCACAATACAAACATCCGGATTATCATCCTTAATATAACCATGATTTTCCAGTAAATTAGCTATTACTTCACTTTCATACTCATTTACCTTACAGCCCAAAGTATATATTTTATATTTCATACTTCACCTCCAAAAAGAAAAAGCCCTACGGCTTATAAATTTTTTCTAAACTCCTTAAGCGAATTCAAAAAATCTATATTTTGTTCACTTTCCATATTAGACTTCTCATAAGCTCTACCTATTATACCATCATTTGTCCGTTTTAGTGAACTTTTTTTCTTTTCCTTTTGAATTCCATATATTGGCGAAATAATATCTGAATTTTTAAATCCATGATGCTCTTCTTTTTTTTCTTCCAAAGTATTCTTAGAATTATGTTCCTTATAAGTATTCATCGCTTCATGTACCTTTGTATCCGCTTTATCTTCGATATGAGCCTCATAAGTATCAGCTTGTTTTTTTAGCTTCTCAGCCGCTGCCATCAACTCCTGATAACTTATAATAGCATTCTCCTCCTGCTCTTTTTCAAACTCGTCTATATCATCAGGTTTCTCTTCTTGCTTTTCTAAATCTATACTCATCTGCGCATATACTCTCTCAAGTTCCTCTTTAGCTTTTTTTTGCTCATCAGTTAATAGTTTAACCTCTTCTACCTTTTCCTCAAAATCATCCTCATTATCAAATCTTTCATCTTCACTTATTGGCATCACTCTATTTTTGTTAATAATTGCTCTAATAATAAAAGCAATAACCACAAAAATAACCACCAACACGGCCGCAATAATCATCAAATCACTATCAGCTATTTCAAATAATATATTCATTACAATCCACTCCAAATACTAAATATGCATAAGCGAAATAAAAAACAAAAATCTTTTGTTTATCTTTATCAAACTTACATACTATATACAGTTTACCACAAACAATATCCTTTTTCAAAGGTTTTTAGAATGTTTTTTTACATAATTATCAATTACCATTATTATTGTTTGTTTTAAAGCAATTTTTATTCAAAAAAAGATAGAAATAAATCTATCTTATGAAAAAATCAATGAAATAATAAACAAAACGATGCCATAGAATAATGTAGTAATTAAATATATATATCCATGTTTATTTTTATCCTTAACACCAAGTCTCTCAATACCTTTATATACGTAAACCATATTTAACATAGAGCCAAGTACTAAAACTAGTAAACCTAAGAAAACATTAATAAACATAAAAATAGCTGTTACAAGTAAAGTTACAGAAGTAACTACCGAATTAACTCCATACATAGTAAACACTTTTTTAAAGCTTCTCTCACCTTTAAACATTACTGAATTTACTAAATATAAAAGACCTGTATAAATGAAAGCAAATGCAATAACCGAAATCAAACCAATAAAGAAAATTTGTAAATATGGAATTTGTGATGAAACACTAGTCATAGCATACAAAGTAAGACCACCCATAGAACTAGTTGCCATTTCGGCCACATTTTTAATAAGTGACATCATAAATAATGCAGTAGATAAACTCAAAATTCCCACTAAAACTAACGCCAAATTAAAATGCTTTTCTTCAGTATAACTCTTGATTGTATCAATGGGTTTCATAAACATACCTTTTAATACATCAATTAAATTTGTTCCTAAATCATTTGTTTGTACTTGCACATTAGCCATGCAATCACAAACTTCACCATCTTTTAATTTTTTACCACAGTGTATACAAAATTTTGCCATTAAATCTCCTCCTTAAAATCTTGAAAAATATGTTTCTAAACTTGTCATATCTACAAGCTTAAAGCCATCACTATAATCAAATGTCAAATAAGCTGTATCATCATCAGTTTTTGACACTGTATCATCAGAAAAATACTCTTTAGCTGTATATTTATATTCCATACTAACTGTTACATATAAATAACCATCGTCATTTAAAGATATTCTATCCACTTCTACATCAGTTAAATTATATTCCTGAAGCTCGTTATTTTGAATAGATTTTACAAAAGAACCATAAGCATCTTCTAAATCTGATAAATCTGAATCTTTGTATTCAAAGTCCTTCTTAATATCACTAAATGATTTATTATCAATAGCTGAATCATATAATTTTTTAACATCCTCTTTAATAGCATCTTCCAAAGATTTTTCATCCTTATCAGATAATTTTAATGTATTAAGGCTTGAACTATATCCACCAACATTAAGTGTACTTTCAGTAGTAAGACCATTTTTTAAAGTAATTTGCGCATCATATTCGCCTTTAAATAATGCTGGTATTACATATGTATCGTAATCTGAATCATCATCATCTTCTTCTTTATACTTTTTATCTACTGTAACACCTTCTAATTTCAAAGTCGCATCTTTAAAAGTTCTAATTTGATAATCCTCTTCTACTAAAGAACTACCATCACTAATCTTCCAATTATCAAAAATAAGGAACTTATTTTTCTTATCTTTAACTAGGTAAATTGTTTGCGTTAAAGGACTTTGACGACCTTCCAGTGTATAACTAAAAGTCACCTGTGCTGATAATCCATCAGATGATTTTTCTTCACTAACTATTTGATAATTAACTACATCAGTATCTTCAGTTTCAACGACCTTTTTAAAGATTTCTTTTGTTGTAAATTCACTATCTGGAACATTGATATAATCATAAATTTTATCAGTATCATTATTTACAACCGCTTCAAAATATTCAGTCGCAATTTTTGAAGGTTTAAAATTATTAGATAAAATCAACCCTCCGCCACCTAAAACTAAAACCAATATAGTAACTACAATAAGAATTATCTTTGTTTTTTTATTCATTGGTTTTCTTGGCTTTTTAGGTAAAATAATCTTACTCTCATCGGCTATCTTAGCTCCACAAAACTCACAAAACTGTGCTTCATCAGCATTTTTCTTACCACACTCAGGACAAAACATAAATCCTACTCCTTTCTAAGATAAAATTGCTCTATCTGCCTTAATTATATCCTATAAGATTAAATTTATCAATCATTTTGAATATAATTATTAAAACCATCAGTTTTAATTACTTCATCACCTTTAACCCATAACGCTTCCGCCGGATATTCTTCTATTAATTTCTTTCCTTTCTCCAAATCCATTAAATAAATTGCGTTAACCAACATATTAGCCGTCAAATTATCGCGAGCAATTACTACTACACTATCATATTTTCCTTCTTTTTTACTCGTCTTAGGGTTAACCATATAGCTCTCAAAACTATTAGTATTATTCCTAGTTGCCATCGACCTATTTTCCAAATAAACCACATCTAAAATATCATCACTATTCGGTTTATTAATACTAACGCTATATTTACCAGAATTATAATGCTCCCCAGCTGTAATATCACCATTTTCTGAAACAATATATTTCTTTATATCATTCTGTTTAAAATAATATAAAACCTCATTAGTCGCATAACTTCCAATAATATTATCAAAATTAAAAGAAATATTCTCATCTATTCTTTTATCAATATCTAATTTTTCAATATCACTCTTAAACTCAAAACTTTCCCCTTTTTTTATTTTCTTAAGTAATTCACCACTTGTAATATCAATATACCCACCTGTTTTATAATAAAGAATTTTTCCATATTCTATTAAAGCCTTTTCATCTTCATTAAGTTCACCACTAAAATCCATATTATCATATTTCTTATATATATTATTTATGTCATCAGTAAGCTTTTTATGATTAACATCATCATAAACTTTAAAAGTAATTGTTTCCCCATAATAATCAAAACTCTCCATATATATTTCTTTTTTATTAAAAAATAATATCCAAATAATCAAAATAATTATTATAAATAATATAATATAATTCCTTTTATCAATTATTTTTTTAAGCATAAAATCACCATCTAAAGTATAACAAAAGACCATGCCATAAGCAAGGTCTATTCAAAAGTATATGGATTAGATTGACTACCATTTCCACCAGTGATTTTGACTTCAGAACTCAGATATAAGGCAGGTAATACACGTTGACCTCCCCAATCGACGAAATCTTCAGTGATATTACCAGATGAATCTATACAAAGTGAAAAATAAGAATTGTTAGATGAAGGTGATAACGTCCACCAAGATACACTTGTTGTATTCATCCATGTTGTATTTTTACATCTATAATCATCATTATTTAAACTAAATGATCCACATCTACTTTTATTACTATTACTTCTTATATATTCGCTTGCTGTGATTAAAGCAACTTTCCCGTTCCATTTTTTACTATTTTCATCATTGATTTGAGTAGCCAAATTATTATTACCAAATATTACTGTACCGATACTAAAGTCTTTAGCCACAATTTGACTTTGGGCAGTTGCGGTTAATTCATCATTATAATAATCTTCGTTTAAGTATGTATTAAGTGTAGCCGGTCTAGACCAATCAGTACTACCAGAGGAATCCCACAACTCAGATCCTATACTTGTATCTTTCATTATTTTTATGGTCCCATCACACTCTACTGATATTATTCGCCAGCCTGCTTGTTCATCATTAAAGGTTACATAATTATTTGGGTTGGATCCAGTAAAGAAATACCTACACTCATATGGATCTTTTTCTAATCCGGCATCCTCTATTATTTGATTGCCTGCTTTAGGTGGAAAACAAACCCCATATAGTTCGTCTATGGCTCCCTGCACATTGGTACTTTTAAGTCCACTTTCACTATTATCATATGTTACATCATTACTTGGAAAGTAGGTTGCGGCTATTACACTTATTGTACATGCTGATATTATTCCTAATATAAAACCTATCAAATATTTTTTCAAAAATTCTTTTGTTTTTTCTTTCATTTTGACACCTCTCTATCTTATCCAATATCAAGATATCACAAAAAAAAAAAAAAAAAAAAA
>CALVVS010000050.1 GCA_944363925.1 uncultured Bacilli bacterium
AATATGGCTGGTCAGAGAGTTCTCGTGGTGCTTCTGGAACACCAATGCAAAGCACACTTATCAAATGTGATTTAAATGGTCAAAATTGTACAGATATAGTATCAGCTGGAGGTGGAACTGGTTTTTATAATATTAATATTTGGTTTTTTTGATAGTCTTTATTTTAAACTTGAACTTAATTGTTTCAAGTTTTATTGTGGAAAAAAATAAAAAAGTTTTCGCAAAAAAAAGGAAATGAGGTTTTTACGTCGTATATTAATTATAGAAGGTTGTAAAACTTTCTTAGAAAGTGAGGCTTTATGAGAAAAGCAATGAATAAAGATTTTTTTCAGTGGTATGATGAAAATTATGAGTTTTTTCCTTTAACTTATGATTATACTTTTAGAGAAGTATTTAAACGAAATAATATATTTTTAGAGAAATTTGTAAGTGATTTTTTAGGAGTAGAATTTTTTAGACGGGCTAAAGTATATTTTGAAGATGATTATTTAAAAACTTATGAATATGATGTAAATAATAATGATACTTTTATTTATATTACAATTAATGATTGTATTGAGTTAGTTGCTGCTGTTGAACGTGAATTTTTTGATGGAGAGTATTTTCAAAAAAAATTAAAGGAATTTTATTCATGTATATCTAAAAATGATAGTGATTTAGAAGTAAGTGAATTTGCTTTAAAAAAAATTATTGAAGATGCAACATTATGTACTCGTAAGAAAAATAAAAAGGAACCTTATGTTTGTCAAATTTCTATTTTTATAAATACTTCTTTGCTTTCTTCTTTAGATTTTAGAGATAAAATAAAGGATAAAAGACTTACTTGGATTTCTGCTTTGACAGCTACTAGTTATACGGAATTGTATGAATTATTAGGGTATGTATTATATGAAGATGATTTATATATGTTTATGAGTTATGTTATGGATATGTGCCAAAATGGGCTTATAAAATATCAACTTGAAAAGGATACTGCTAGAGAAATAAAAAGATTAGATAAAAAGGAAGAAGAAATAAAAAAAATGAAGTTAGAAATTGCGGAAGATTTGGCTAGCGAAAATATAAATGAAGATGTTATTAAAAAAGTTCTTGATTTAACCACTGAAGATGTGAAAAATCTCATGAAAAGTGATACTAAAGATTAGTATTGTTTTTTTTGTCTTTTATTTGACAAGACAATCTTAGTAAATTATAGTATAATACTATGTAGGGTGATATTATGCGTGAACTTTTTGAGGTATTAAATGAAAATATTAAAAAGCATGATGAAGTTATAATTATGACCCATGCAAGGCCTGATTTAGATGGTATGGGGTCTAGTTTGGCTTTATATAAAATTGTTTTATCCATGAAGAAGAGATGTTTTATTGTTTCGCCTAAGGAAAAGTTATATCGTTCTTTAGATAAGGCAATGAAGTTACTTTTTGAAAATGATATTAATTTTGAATTTAAGAGTGAAGAAGATATAATAAAAAGTAAGTTTAGTAAGCCTTTACTTATTATTTTAGATACGCAAAAACCTGAATTAGTGGAGTCCGAAAAGGTTCTTGATTTTATAGATGATAAGATTGTTATTGACCATCATATTGGAAGTTTAGATAATATTGACAATACTATTTATAAATATAGTGATGCGAATAAATCTAGTATTGTAGAGGTTATGGCTGAATATTTGAATTATTTAGATTTTAAAATAGAGCCTTTAATTATGACTATTTTACTTTCTGGTATGGTAGTTGATACTAGTAGTTTTAATATTAAAACGACAGCCAGAACTTTTGAGATGGCGGCTTATTTAGCTCGCGGAGGAGCTGATTTTGTAACTATTCAAGATTTGCTTAAGGAACCTAGAGAAGAGATGGTTCAAAGGTATGGTTTTATAAGTAATAGTTTAGAGGTTGTACCTGATGTTTTAATGTGCGAGATGGATGAGAAGATATACGGAAATGTGGATATTGCTTTACTTGCTAAAGAGTTACTTAAGTTTGAGGATATTAAGGCATCTTTTGCTATTGGAAGGTTATCTCACCGAATTGTTGGGGTAAGTGCGCGTTCAATGGGTGATATAAATGTTGGCGAGATTATGGAAAAGATTGGCGGTGGTGGTCATTTGACTGATGCGGCCGCTCAAATAAAAGATAAAAGTGTAGATGAGGTGGCTTCTGATTTAAAAAAAGTAATTGAGGATGTGATAAGATGAAAGTTATATTACTTAAAGATGTTAAAAAACAAGGTAAGAAAGATGATATAATAGAAGTTAAAGATGGCTATGGAAATTATTTGATTAATAATAAGTTAGCTGTTTTAGAGACTAAGGGTAGCAGCAAGGTTTTGAAAAAACAACAAGAGGAAGCGGCTTTAGAGGAATCTTTACTTTTAAAAGAGTGCGAAGATATTAAGAAAAGATTAGAGAAGCTTACTTTGAATTTTAAAGTTAATACTGGTAAAAATGGCCAGGTATTTGGACAGATTAGTACAAAGCAAATTGTGGCAGAACTTAAGAAAAAAGGTTTTGATATTGATAAACGGAAAATTAAGTTAGATGTTCCGATTAATACTTTAGGAACGACTAATGTTAAAGTTATTTTACATAAAAAGGTGGAGGCTACTTTAAAAATACACTTGGAGAAGTAGGTGATTAGATGGATGGTAGAGTGTTACCACAAAAGATAGATGCCGAGCAGGCGGTTCTTGGTTCAATGTTTTTGAGTGAGAAGGCTTTAGAACGTATTGTCGAACGTTTGAACAAGGATATGTTTTATTTAGATTCTCACAAAAAGATATTTGAGGTTATTAAGAATTTATTTGATAAAAAGGTTCCGATTGATATTACAACAGTGACAGCGGAACTTGAGAAGAAGAAGCTTTTAAATCAAGTTGGTGGGGTTGAGTATTTGACACAAATAATCAATGTGGTACCAACGGCAGCTAATGCGGATGAATACATTAATATAATTGAGGAGAAGTTTTTAAGAAGAAATTTGATTGAAGCTGGTACGGAGATTGCGAATGCGGGTTTTTCTTCGACAGAAGAGATTGGCGATATTTTAGATGAAGCTGAGAAGAAAATTTTTGATGTTGTTAAAAACCGAAGGGGTTCGGAGTTTAAGAGTATCCAAGATGTATTATTTAAGGCGCAGGCAGATTTAGAAAAACTTTCTTCGATGAAAGGGGAAATTACTGGTGTTCCTTCTGGGTATTATGATATCGATAGATTAACAGCTGGTTTTCACGAAAATGAACTTATTATCATTGCAGCTCGTCCGGCGATGGGTAAGACAGCTTTTGCGGTTAATTTAGCGGTTAATATGGCGATGAACGCAAAAAAGACGGTGGCTTTATTTAATATGGAAATGGGCGCTGAACAACTTATTAGTCGTATGCTTTCATCGGTTGGACAGATTGAAGCTTCAAAGCTTCGGACAGGAAAACTTGAGCATCAAGATTGGAAGCGGGTTAATGAGGCGATTAGTAGGCTTGCGGATACGAAAATATTTATTGACGATACACCGGGTATGACGGTGAGTGAAATTAGGGCAAAGTGCAGGAGACTGGCTAATTCAGAGGATGGTCTTGATATTGTAATTATCGACTATTTACAGTTAATTAATGGCTCTAGTAGATATGCTGGTCAAAGACAGCAAGAAGTATCAGAGATTTCACGTTCTTTAAAGACGATGGCAATGGAGCTTAATATTCCGGTTATTGCTTTAGCGCAACTTTCACGTAGTGTGGAAGGAAGAGAGGATAAAAGACCACTTCTTTCAGATTTAAGAGAATCTGGCTCTATTGAGCAAGATGCGGATATTGTAGCTTTCTTATACCGTGATGATTATTATAATAAAGAAAGTGCGATAGATGAAAATACTAGTAAGAGTGAGTTTATTATTTCAAAGCATCGTAGTGGTCCAACGGCAACAGTTAATTTGATTTTTAAACGTGATACTAGTTCGTTTTTCAATATGGAAAATAGTCAGGTAGGTGATTAGATGAAGAAAATTTCAGTTACGTTGATGATTGCAATTATAATTATTGGGGTTTTTGTACTTGGTTTTGGTTACAAGGCTTCACCAGAACCCAATAATTTTTATGAGGTTTATTTAGATGACAAGGCACTTGGAACGATAAGGTCAGAGGAGAAACTGTCTGATTATATCGATGAAAATGGAGCTTATTATAAGCGAAAATTTAATGTTGATAAGGTTTATTCACCTAAGGGACTTCAGGTTAGAAAGTTAACGACTTATGATGGTGATGTAGATTCTGTTTCTTCTATTTATAATAAGATATCTAAAAAGGAAAAATTTACGATTAAGGGTTATGAGTTTGTTATTAAGAAGGAACTGGAAGAGAGTAATGAGGACGGCAGTCCAAAGATATCGACACAGAGTATTTATGTTTTAGATAAGAGTGTATTTAAAAAGGCAATAGAAAAGTTGATTGAAACTTTTGTTGGTTCGGATAATTATAAGGCTTATTTAGATGATACTCAAGTTAAGATTGAATCTACGGGCGAAAATATTCAAAATGTTTATATTAATGAGGATATTACGGTTAAAGAGACCAAAATTCCGGTTGACGAGACGATTTATACTGATGAAGATACGCTCGCTAATTATTTATTATATGGTTTAAATCAAAAGAGTACGTCATATATGGTTAAGGCTGGCGATACGGTTGAAAGTGTAGCTTTTAATAATAAGGTTAGTCCAGAGGAGTTACTTATTTCTAATGAAACACTTACAAGTACGGTAAATTTATTATATCCGGGTCAGCAACTTAAGATTGTCGAGACTAACCCGCAAGTTAGTGTGGTTGAAGAGTCTTATTTAGTTGAGGATATGGAAAGTCAATATACGACAGAGGAACGTTATGATAACAATGTGGTTATTGGACAGGATAAGGTTATTCAAGAAGGTGTTAATGGATTAGAGCGAGTTGCACAAAATGTAAGGAAGATTAATGGAGTTATTAGTTATGTCGAGCCGCAAGGAAAGACAGTAATTAAGGAACCTATTAATAAAATTGTGGTTAAGGGTAATAAATATATTCCAGATGTTGGTAGTACAACGAGCTGGGGCTGGCCTACTGATAGTGGATGGAGACTTAGTAGTGGTTATGTATGGCGTACAAATCCAGTTAGTGGCAAACGTGAGCTTCATGGTGGTCTAGATATAAGTGGTACTGGATATGGTTCTAATGTATATGCGACTAATAATGGCCGAGTTAAAGAGGCTGGATATCATTACAGTTATGGTAATCATGTTATTATCGACCACAATAATGGTTATTTGACTTTATATGCTCATATGTCAAAGATAAAAGTTAAAGTTGGTCAAGTAGTGGCTAGAGGTGATGTGATTGGACTAGTTGGTATGACTGGTGTGGCGACAGGTCCACATGTGCATTATGAAATATGGAAAGGCTGCGATTATTGCCGAATTAATCCGATGAGTATGTACTAATGAAAATATGTGTTTTAGCTAGTGGCAGTAAGGGCAACTGTGCTTATATTGAAACTTCAAAAACGAAGTCACTGGTTGATTTAGGCATGAGTGCGGGTTATGTGGCTAAGGCTTTAAAAAATATTGGAGTAGACCCTTCGCTTATTCAAAGGGTCTTTATTACTCATACGCATTCGGACCATGTGGCTGGTTTAAAGGTTTTTTTGAAGAAATATCATCCAGTAGTTTATTTGACTGAAAAAATGGAAACGGAGTTAAATTTTGATATTGAAGATAAGGTTTATATTGATAATGATATGGATATTGCAGATTTAACTGTTACGGTGATTAAGACTTCTCATGATGCGGCAGATAGTAATGGTTATGTATTTTCTTCTCAAGGCAAATCGATTGTTTATATTACAGATACGGGTTATATTCATGTGAAGAATTTTCCTAAATTAGAAAATAAAAATGTTTATGTTTTTGAGAGCAATCACGATGTGAGGATGCTTAGGGAAGGAAGGTATCCATATTATTTACAGCAAAGGATACTCAGTGATAAAGGACACTTATCGAATAAAGATTCGGCGTATTATTTATCAAAATTTATAGGTGATAGGACGGAAAAGATAATTTTAATTCATTTGAGCGAGGAAAATAATAGACCAGAGGTTGCTTTGAATACATTACTTGATACATTAAAAGATAAAGAGGTTAGAGTGCCGGATATTGAGATTGCTAGTCAAAAGGAAAGTACGGAGTTAATAGAGTTATGAAAATAATATGTGTAGGTAAGATTAAAGAAAAGTATTTTGCTTCTGCTATAGAAGAGTATAGTAAGAGAATTTCTCGGTATACTAATTTGGAGATTATAGAGGTTCCGGATGAAGCTTTAGAGGGGACTGCTTTAAAGAAGGAAGGAGAGAGAATTCTTTCGAAAATAAAGGATAGTGATTATGTTATTACTTTAGAGATTGAAGGGAATTTTCTTTCTTCTTTAGAGTTTGCAAGAAAGATAGATAATAATTTTAATTGTAACAAGAATTTGACTTTTGTGATTGGTGGGTCTTACGGGCTTGATGAGGCGGTTAAAAGGCGCAGTGATTACAGATTATCTTTTTCAAAGTTTACTTTTCCGCATCAGCTTTTTAGAGTTTTATTGCTTGAACAAATTTACCGGGCTTTTAAGATTAATCGTAATGAAAATTATCATAAGTGATGTGTTTAAAAATTTGATAAACTACCCATTATTTATTAGGGGTGGTTTTTATATGAAAAAAACGGTTATTTTGTTATTAATTATTGGAGTTTTTTATGTCTATATAAGCGATGTATTAGCGCATAAATTAGTTATTCCAGATGAGGCGATTAGAATAAGAATTATTCCTAACAGTAATTCTAGTTTTGACCAAGATATAAAATTGAAGGTTAAAGAAAAGTTAGAAATTACGATGTTTGATTTACTTAAGGATGCGAAAAATTCAGATGAGGCAAAGGAAATTATTCAAGATAATTTAGAGCTTGTGGATAAAGATGTGAAGAAGATACTTAGTTTAGAAAATTATGATAAGGGTTATGAGATTAATTTTGGGATGAATTATTTTCCGGAGAAGGAATATAAAGGAGTTAAGTATAAAGAAGGGTATTATGAGTCTTTACTTATTACTTTAGGTAAGGGTGAAGGTGATAATTGGTGGTGTGTGCTATTTCCGCCTTTATGTTTGATTGAAGGGGAGGATGCTGAGGATGTGGAGTATAAGTCGCTGGTGATGGAAATTTTGGATAAATATTTGTCGTAAGTTTATGACTAGTGCCATAAGATTTGGTAAGAGGTGGGTTTATGGCGCTAGTTTTTTTAATGGCAGTTAGTTTAAGTATGGATGCTTTTTCTTTAGCTTTAGTTTACGGCACACTTGGTATGAGTAGAAAATACAAAGTTTTACTTGCTTTAATTGTTGGTGTTTATCATTTTATTATGCCACTTTTGGGGTTATTTATTGGTGAGGTTATTCTTTCTTTATTTCATTTTGATTATGATATTTTAGTGGCTTTGATACTTTCTTTTATTGGTATTCAGATGATTATTAATTCTTTTAAAAAGGAAGATGTGGTTAGTGCTTTGAAGGTATCTGATTTATTTTTGTTTGGGCTTGCTGTTAGTATAGATAGTTTTTCACTTGGCATAACTTTACCAAATTTTGAGGTTAATTATGTTATTTCTCCTTGTATTTTTGCTTTTGTCAGTGGTTTATTTACTTTTATTGGTTTGTTGATAGGTAATAAAATAGAAAAATTATTTGGTAGAATAGCAACCATTATTGGCGGGGCATTACTGACGATATTGGGTATTATTTTTGCGTTATAAAGTGTTAAAATGTGTATAGCTGTTTTATGTTTACATGTTATGTGTTAAAATAGATTGAGGTGGTTAAAATGGATAAAATTAAAGTTATAGGCAAACAAACCTTAAGTGGTAAGATATATATAAGTGGTTCTAAGAATAGTGTAGTATCATTACTGCCAGCGGCGATATTATCTGATGAGTGTGTTATAGAAAAGGTTCCGCATATTTCGGATGTTTTAGATTTAGAGGATATTTTAAGATTTTTAAATGTTAAGTTTTCACTTGAAAGTGGAACAATTCATCTTGATAGCAGGCAGATGGTTAATAAACCTATTTTGGAGGAATATTCTAGTAAATTAAGGGCTTCTTATTATTTTATGGGGGCAATGTTGGCTAGATTTAATAAGGTGGAAATTAGTTTTCCGGGCGGATGTAATATTGGAAAAAGGTCATTTGATTTTCATTTAAAAGGTTTTGAAAAACTTGGGGCAAAGGTGACGATTTCAGATGATTTATATAGAATTGAAGCTGATGAATTAAAAGGTGCGGTTATTGATTTACCTTTTCCAAGTGTTGGGGCGACGGTTAATATATTATTGGCTGCTGTTAAGGCTTCGGGAAAGAGTGTTATTAATAATGCGGCCTGTGAACCGGAAATTGAAAATTTGATTGAGTTTTTAATTAGTATGGGGGCGAAGATTAAAGGTGTTGGAACGAACCGGCTTGAGATAGAGGGCGTTTCTAAGTTAAGTGGTGGAAGAGTTAAGGTTATTCCTGATAGGATAGAGGCTGGAACTTATATTTTGGCTGGGGTTATGAACGGTGATAATTTAGAGATTTGTGATGTTAGACCAGACCATTTGACGAGCTTTTTTGAGGTTTTGGATGAGATGGGGGCAAAATATAAAATCGAAGGTGATAAGGTTATTACTAATAAGTCTTTAAAGTTAAAGCCAGTTAATATTGAAACAGCGGTATATCCTGGTTTTCCGACTGATTTACAGCAGCCGATTACGACGTTACTTTTAAATGCGGATGGTGTGAGTACGGTTCGGGAGACAATATATGAAAATAGATTTCAAAATACGAAGTACTTAAATGAGATGGGCGCACATATTGAGGTTTTAGGTGATACGATTAAGGTATATGGACCAACTTTTCTTGAGGGCAAATTTGTTAGAACTAGTGATTTGCGGGCTGGGGCGGCACTTGTTTTAGCAGCTTTGCAGGCTTCTGGTGAGACAACGATATCGGATATTAAACATTTACTTAGGGGTTACAGTGATTTGATTAAAAAACTTACGGATGTTGGGGCTAAAATATGGCTTGAGGATGAATAATTGATTTTAATTAATAATATAGTTAAGTAGATTTATTTCTACTTTTTTTGTGGGTGATGTTATGAAGAAGATTTTAATTATTGGTTTAGTTTTATTATCAATTTTTGTTATTTATTTATCTAATATGGATAAGAAGGTATATTATGTGGCTTTAGGGGATTCACTTGAGAGGGTTTATGTGGGTGATGAGGAGGTATATGGTTATTCATATTATATAAAGAAGTATTTGGCGGCTGATGATTTATTAGAGAGATATTCTGATGAGTATGCGAAAGTAGATACACGAATTACGGATATTATTAATGATATAAATAATAATAAGAAGGTAACGACTGGTGATGGGAGTTTTAGTTTAAAAAATGCTTTGATAAAGGCTGATTTGATAACTTTAAATATTAGTTCTAGTGATGTTTTTAATAAGTTAAATAAAAAGGATGTTATTTACAATGAAGTATACGATTATATTGATGATTTAGCGTATGATTTGGATAATTTATTTAAACTTATGCGGGAGTATTGCAAAGAAGATATACTGATGATAGGGCCTTATAACCCGTTTTCGGATATAAATTCGTTAGATGTTTATGAGTATTTTAATAAAAAGTATAGGGATGTTTGTGAAAAGTATGATGTTATTTATGTTGATTTAAGTGATGTTAATGAGCTTAATGCGAAGAGTTATGAATTAATTGGTAATAGGGTGATTGGTAAAATGCGAAAAAATTTATTTGAAACTTGATTTTTGTTTGGAAGTTTGTTACAATATATTCGCATTAATTTCTATGACTTGTTTTAGTCATGGCGGAAGGAGAAGATAAGTATGAAAAAAGGAATTCATCCAGAATATATGGAGACAAAAGTTACTTGTGCTTGTGGTAATACATTTACAGTAAGATCTAATAAGCCTGAACTTGAAATCGAAGTTTGTGACAAATGCCATCCATTTTTTACTGGTAAACAAGGAACAGTTAAGAAGGCTGGTCAAGTTGAGAAGTTTAATAAAAAATATGGATTTACTACAGAAACTAAGTAATTGGTTTCTTTTTTTGTAGTAAAACAGGTGAATTATCTATCTAAAATATTACTTGTTTTTTTTTTTTTTTTTTTTATATTTTTATATTGTATATTATAGAGAGGTGACTAACTATTAAAAAT
>CALVVS010000051.1 GCA_944363925.1 uncultured Bacilli bacterium
GCATGGGATTCTTTTCCAATTATTAACTTTTTTCATTTTTTTGAAAAATATTGTTGACTTTTAATAGTTAGTCACCTATTTTTTATTTTATACTATTTTTTTAATATTAACAAGTTTATTTGTTATTTATGGTGATTTCTTTATTTGTTTTGACATTATATATTTTATAAAAAATTGTTTAAAAGAAAAAAGAAACCTCAGTTTCTTTTTCCCCCGTTAATAACGGAATTTAATTACATATTCATGATATCATATTTTATTATGTATGTAAATATGTAATCATTTATATTTATATGTTATTTTTTATTAATTATTCATTTATTATATTAGAAAAAAATTTTTCGTTTATGCCAGTAAATTGAGTGTATCTTTTTTTTGCTGGAAAAGGTTTATATTTTGATTTAATTTCGTTAACAGTAATTTTATTTGATATAGAATTTATTTGTTTTATAATTTCTTTTAATTTTCTTTCATTTCCTTTTAACTTTTTCTTATATACTTTTCCTGTTTCAATTCTTTCTATTATATTCGATGTTTCCATGTCATATGTTGCTAATTTCGAAATAATATTTTTAAGTTCAATAATTTGGTTTGAATTATTAATGTTGATAATTGGCTTATTTAAAAAAATATTATATTTAGAATATATTTCTACCAACTCATAATAAAAATTAGTGTTTTTATCAATATGATTTAGCATTTTATATAAAATATATATAATTTTTGAAAGATCTAATTTAGTAGAATTATTTGAATTAAAATTATCACTTCCAAAATATTCTTTTAAACTATACATTAATGAGCCCATTATATTTATTTGTTGCTTTTCTTTAGATACCGCCTGTCCCATTTTGTTTTTATATTCATGTTTTGTGATAGGTAACTCGTATTCGAATTTACATTTGCCATTAATGTTATAATTTAATACATTATAACAATATAATGGTTGATTATGAGCTAATATATTTCTAAATTCACCCAAATAGCACAATAATGTTTTAAAATTATTAACCATTTTTCTTTCATATTTTAATTGTTTTGGAGTTTTTCCTCTGTTTTCTTCCGATAAGTTAAGCTTTGTGAAAAAATTTAAACAATGTAAGAATATTTTATATGAATCATTTGAATTTAAGTTGGCTATTGCATAATAAGTTTGATTCATAGCTAATTCATTAATGATAATCCAATATGGTACTATTAAGTGTTGATCTCTTTTTCTTTTTATTGGTTTGGATTTCTGATTATCATATTTATCAATAATTAATTTCATTGTATCAAAAGACTTCGATTTTAATGAATTTGTATTATAATTATCCATGTTAACTAGATAATTAGGTTCAGCATTAATATCATTAAGATAAGATGTAAAAATATTTTTTATATTTTCTTCTATTATCAATGTATATTTTAGTAACATTATTCTTAGTTCATGTTCAAATTTATACATTCTCACAAAATCTGTATATAATGTACCTGGATTATAAATATGGTGATGATATTTTATAATTTTTATTTGCTCTTCTTTTTCTTGTAAAGTTTTACCATGCAAGCCATATTTTTTACAAATTTTATTACATATAGCTTCATACAAATTACTGTCTGTAATATCACTTTTTATTTGAAACGATTTTCTATAATAATTCAATTTAATTTTTTTTGAAATATTACATTTTATTTCATCGATATTATCTTCATCATAAGCAAAAAGATTTTTATAGGCGTTAATTACTTGAAAGTAACTATATTTTTTAAATAATGACTGATCTCCTCTTAAAAATTTTATACCTTTATTTTTTGTAATTGTAATTAGTTTTGTTGTTGAATTTGTTTCCATAGTGACACCTCAGCAATTATTATAACATTTTTCTTTGTTTTTTTTATTATAAAACCCATTTCTTTTGGAAATGGATTAGTTTGATATATCTGATGTTTGATTATCATTAGTGGTATTTTCTGGATTTTCTTCTATATCTGTTTGCGGGATATTTTCTGTCTCGTCTTTTTTGGAAACTGTAATGATTACGGTCTCAGTATTTTCGATTTTTTTACCGGCTTTAATGCTTTGTTTTAAGACGATATTTTCTTCGTCTGAGGTTTCGTATTTTATTTCATATTTGATATTATTTTTATTTAATAGTTTTAAAGCTTCATCTAATGGTAAGTCTTCGACATCTGGGACGGTTATTTTAGTATCTAAAACGCCAACAGTTAATTTGATAACGGTATTTTCCATGACTTTGGAACCGGCTTTTTTGTTTTGTTTGATTACTAGGCCAACTTCAGTTTCATCTTGAGTGATTTTTTCAATCATTTGAACTTGCAATTTAGCTTCTTTTAAGGTTCTTTCAGCATCTTCATAGGTATAGCCTATGACATTTGGAACAACGATATTTTGGTTTTGATAGATGTAATAGCCTAAAAAGGCGGCGGCACCTAAGGCACAGATACTAAGTAAGATAAAAAACAGCATCATAAAGCTTTGGAAGAAGCTCATTTTACCTTTTTGTTTTTCGTTGTTGTTTTTATATTTGATTTTGGTTTTATTTTTGGTTTTTGTTTTAGCTTTTAATCTTTTTTCTTTATGTTTTTTAGTAGATGGTTCGTTATAATTTTCAGGGTTTTCATCAAGTGGGAAACCACATCTTTTACAAAATAATGAATCTTCATCGTTTTTAATTCCACATTTTGGGCAGTAAATCATGATATCACCTCTTGATAATATTATAGTCTTTTTATAATTTTTTACAAATTTAAAAGGTAAATCTGATTTGATTTACCTAAATAAGTACTTAGCGGTTCTGACCATTTGAGATGAGTAGCTCATTTCATTATCATACCATGCGACTACTTTAACTAAGTCACCTGTTTCGGTTTCTAGAACGTCTGTTAATAGGCCATCTATTATGGCGCCATGTGTTTCACCAATGACATCACTAGAGACGATTGGGTCAGTGGTGTAAGCGATAGTATCATTTTGGTTTTGTTTGAAGATATCATTTATTTCATCTTTAGTGACTTTTTTGTTTAGTTCTAAGGTAAGGTCGATAACGGAACCAGTTGTGACAGGAACTCTTATGGCATTTCCGTCTAGTTTACCATTTAAGTCTGGAATTACTTTACCGATGGCACTAGCGGCACCAGTTGATGTTGGAATTATATTAGCAGCTGCGGCCCTACCCCTTCTTGATTTAGCGCCTTTTTTATGAGGAACATCTAAAACGGTTTGGTCATTTGTATAGGCATGAACGGTAGTCATATAGCCTTTTTTGATGCCGAAGTTTTTATTTAAAATGTCGATGACTGGAGCTAGACAATTAGTTGTACATGAAGCGGCACTGATGATTTGTTCACTGCCATCTAAGGTGTTTTCATTAACACCATAGACGATGGTTTTTAAATCACCTTTAGCTGGGGCGGAGATGATGACTTTTTTGGCGCCGGCTTTGATATGGGCTTCGGCTTTTTCTTTACTGGTGAATTTACCGGTGCATTCAAAGACAACATCGATGTTTAATTCTTTCCAAGATAAGTTTACAGGATCCATTTCTTTATATATTTTTATTTTTCTTCCTTTGACGATGATGCTATCTTCATCATAGGTGATATCGTTTTTTAGATAACTTCTATGAGAGGTATCATATTTTAATAAATATGCGAGGTCTTCTGGGCTTGTTAAATCGTTGATGGCGACTACTTCCATTTCAGGGTCTTCTTCCATTATTCTAAATACTAAACGACCAATACGGCCAAATCCATTAATTGCAACTTTTATCATTTTATCAAATCCTTTCTTTTATTCTTCAAAGACACTTCCACCAATGAATTCTCTTAAGAGGGAGTCTTTAGGAACGACTTCACTAGTTATAGGTAGGAAGTTTCTAAGTAAGTTTATTAGTCTCATGGCTTCGGGGTATTCTTTACTGGTACTATCTATACCATACAGTAGTGGTTCAGCATATATTCTAAGTACGCTTAATTCATAGCCTAGTGATGAGTTTATCATGGCATCGGCATCATCTTGATAAGGATAGATGCTTAAGCGTGCTTCTTTATCGACGTTAGGCCACATGGCTATAGTGGTTTCGGCATTGGTACCTCTAAAGAGATTATCTCTAACAATTCTTCTTATTTTTCTTACGTCAGTGGTATGAACTCGATTATGGTTATCGAGCTTTAGATGAATAAGTGGACTCATGAATATTTTAAATTTATTTTCTCTTGGAATATTTTTAGTTAGTTTTTCATTTAAGGTATGGATACCTTCAATTATGAGGATTTCACCTTCTTCTAGTTTTAGATAGTTATCTTTAAATTCTTTTTTGCCAGTGATGAAATCAAAGGTTGGCAATAAGACTTTATGACCGGTTAAGAGTTTATTTAGGTGATTATTGAACAAGGTGGTATCGATTGATTCGATGCTGGAGAAGTCTAACTGACCATTTTCATCTCTTGGGGCGTTTACCCTATCGACGAAGTAATCATCTAGGGATATTTTATGAGAGTTTATACCTTTTACTTTTAGATATAGTGATAGTTTTTTAGCGGTGGTGGTTTTACCACTAGATGATGGGCCGGCTAATAAGATTATTTTTATTTTATCTTTATTTTTATATATTTCTTCGGCTAGTTGTGAAAGTTGGTCTTCGTAGTGGGTTTCGAATAGTCTTAACATGTCAGTATATTTTCCTTTGGTACAAATGGCATTTAAGTCGGCAGCTGTACTGATATTTATTGTTTGGCCCCAATCTTTAAAGTTTTTATATGTTTCAAAAGCTAGTTTATGATGAACGTAGTTTTCTACTTTATCTGGGTTATTTACGCCGGGATAAGTTAAGATAAAGCTATTATCTTTGAGATATATCATACCAAATTTATCTAAAAGTCCGGTGTTATAGACTAATGGACCATAGAAATAATCGTATATGCCATCTAATGAATAGAGGGTTACTGTACGATTAGTCATATATCTGAAATTATTTACTTTATCCATTTGGTTATGTTTTCTAAAGTAAGTTATAGCATCAAATCTATCGACTATCATTTCTTTAAAGGTAAATTTTTGCTGGACCATTTCCCGCATTTTCTTTTCGATTTTTTCGGCAGTGATTTTGGTTATTTTTTGACCGATGATTTCACAGTAGATACCATTTTCTAAGGAGTAATTAATTAAGATATCATTATCATCCCCTAATAGTTTTTTGGTGGCAACGGTAACTAGAAATTCTAAACTTCTTGAATATATACGGTTACCTATTTGACTTGACAGGTCGAAGAATTCAACTTTTTCATTGTTGGTTACTTTAGTATTTAGACCAACGATGAAGGCACCTAGTCTTGCTCCAACTATGGGATATTTAAATTCTGATTTTATTTTTTTTGATACTTCGTACAAGGTTGTATCTTCTGGTATGTCTTCTAAGTAGGTATTTTTATATTTTAATTTAAGATTTCTCATGGTGTGAGCCTCCTTTATTTTCTATATTTTAGCTTAACACAAATAGTTTATTTTGTCATGTTTTTTGCTGAATAATATTTACTGTTTACACCTATTATATTTATGGGAGGGATTTTTATGAATTTAATACCTAGTGTTGTTGAGAAAAATAGTGATGGTGAGAGGGTTTATGATATATATTCACGTTTACTTAAGGATCGAATTATTATTTTGAGTGGGGAGATTGACGATAGTCTTTCTAATTCGATTGTGGCGCAGCTTCTTTATTTAGATTCGGTAAATCATAATCCGATAAATTTATATATTAATTCACCGGGCGGGAGTATTACATCAGGGATGGCTATTTATGATACGATGAATTATATTAAGAGTAAGGTATCGACAATATGTATTGGGCTTGCGGCGAGTATGGCGGCGTTTTTACTTTCTTCTGGGGAAAAAGGAATGCGATTTTGTCTTCCAAATAGTGAGGTTATGATTCATCAGCCTTTAGGTGGAGCAAAAGGTCAAGCAACGGAAATTCAAATTGCGGCTGAGCGTATTTTAAAGTTAAAGGCTAAACTTAATAAGATTTTAAGTTCTAATACTGGGCAAAGTTTAGAAAAAATTCAAGATGATACGGAAAGGGATTATTTTTTGTCAGCAGATGAGGCTTTAGATTATGGCCTTATTGACAAGATTTTATGATTATTTAAAAACGTTAGAAAATAGGCTTTCTAACGTATTTTATTTATCTTCTAATAACCAATCTACTACGTTTATTTTTTTGATACCATTATAGTCTGTTTCTAAATCCATGTCTAAAGTAAGTAGTATTTTTGGATAATAATCGCCGGTTTTTTGCAATGACTTTAATTCTCTTGTTAAAACTTTTTCATCTCTAACGGTTAGAGCTACTTGATAATATTTTAGGCCATCTCTATTTTCGGCCACAAAATCTACTTCCAGGTCGTCAACTTTACCTACATAGACTTTATAACCTCTTCTTAGTAATTCAAGATATACTATATTTTCTAATATATGTCCCATATCGCTATCTGCTTTTTTACCAAGAAGATAGCTTCTTAGTCCAGTGTCTACTGCGAAAAATTTATAATCTCTAGCTAGCAAGTTTTTACCTTTGACATCAAATCTTTCAGCTTTATATATTAGAAAGCTTTCTAAAAGAGCGATTATATATTTTTCTACGGTATGGTTACTTGTAGGAAGGCCTTTACTTGTTAAGGTATCACTTATTTTTTTTGTGGATATAGGGCTTCCTATACTATCAAAAATAAATTTTATGATGCTTTCTAGTAATGCTTTATTAATTTTATTTCTGGCCATTATATCTTTATATACTACCGTAGAAAATATGCCGTCTAGGTATGTATCTATATCATTTGGGTTTGTTTTTAATATATTTATATTACCAGGCATACCACCGTTTTTCATATAGTTTAAGAAAAGCTGATAATAATTATTATCATCAAATGCGGATACATATTCTTTAAATGATAATGGTAACATTTTTATTTCTATGTATCTTCCTGAAAGCAATGTAGCTAGTTCTCCTGATAGTAAATAGGCGTTAGAGCCGGTTATATACACATCTACATTTTTCTTTATATACAAACTATCTACAGCTTTTTGAAATTTTGGAACATTTTGAACTTCATCTAAAAATATATAATATTTTTGTTTTGAATCTATTTTTTTATTTATATAATCATATAATTCTTTATAATTTTCAAAATTATATTCAGCATCTTCCAAGTTTATTTTTATTATTTGTTCATCATTTATATTATTTTCTTTTAAATAATTAATAAATAAATCAAATAAAGTAGATTTACCGCATCTTCTTATACCAGTAACAACTTTGATTAAGTCTTTATCTTTCCAACGTTTTAACTTTTCTAGATATTCTGTTCTTTCTATCATAGGTTTCACCTCTAAAATGATTATAAATCTTTTTTAGTCAAAAAGCAAGTTTTGGAAAAATATTTCCATTATTTATGATAAATTATAACTTTTGGAATTTATGATTTGTTGTTATTTTAATCATCTCATTTACCTTTATTATATGATTACGAAATAAAATGATTAAGTAAATATATATTTTTATGATAAATATCAATTTTCTATTCCCAAAAACTTTTGCAGCCAACTTTTTTTGGAATTGGAAATGCTTGAAATATGAAAAAAGACAGTTTTAAGTTATCTGCCCTTTATAATTATTTTAATAATCTAAACTATTTGCATCTAATAGAAAATCAAATATACTCATTGTTATAATACCGTTTTCATTTCTAGTCCTTTTGATATAATCTTTAACTATTATAATTTTTTTAAAATTATCACCAATTTTTAATAAAGGTCTTTCTTCTTGGTTAATTTTTTCTTCTGATGGCATAGTATAAGCAGACTGAATATAAATTTTATTATTTCCTTTATTAGCAATAAAATCAACTTCTAATTGTTTATAAGTAACTTCATTTTCTTTTCTTTCTTTTAATTCTACTACTCCAACATCAACACTAAAGCCTCTTCTTTTTAATTCTAAATATATAATGTTTTCCATAATATGAGTTTCTTCGTGTTGGCGGAAATTAATAAACGAATTACGAAGACCTAAATCAGTAAAATAAAATTTGTATGGTGTACTCATATATTTTTTACCTTTAACGTCGTATCTTGAGGCTTTTTCTATTAGAAATGCTTCTTCAAGATATTTTAAATACAAGCTAATTGTTTTAGGGTCAATATTTATTCCGGCAACTGACTTAAAAGTATCAGAAAGTTTTTTTGGATTTGATAATGAGCCTATGGAAGAAGAAATTATTTCAACTAAAGTTACTAATTCGGTATCATTTTTTATATTGTTTCTTTCAATTACATCATTAATGTAGACATTATTTTGTTGTTTTTTCAAGTAATTAGCTTTTCTTTCATCTGTTTTCATAGATACTACTAATGGAAGTCCACCATAAGTTATGTATTCTACCCAGCCATCTAATTTATCGCCTTCATATACTGACATAAATTCGTAATAAGATAATGGATAAACTTTTATATCTTCACCACGTCCTCTAAATTCTGTAATAATATCAGATGATAAAAACTTAGAATTACTACCTGTTACATAAATATCAATATTTAATATTCTTAAAAGGCCATTTAATACTCCTTCGAAATTTTCAACTAATTGTATCTCATCTAATATAACATAATAAGTATCGTTATCTATAATTTTATCTTTGATATATTTACTTAGATTTTTGGGGTTTAATAACTCTTCATTATCTGTATCGTCTAATGCGACTTTTATTATATGGTCATCTTTTACCCCAGTATTTAAAAGATGCTGATAAAACAAATTGTTAAGTAAGTATGATTTACCACATCTTCTAATTCCGGTTACTACTTTAATAAGGCCATCTTCTTTGGCTTCTATAAGTTTGTTTAAATAATAATCTCTTTTTATTTCCATACTACCTTTCCTTTCAAATATATTTTACCCTATTTTATGGTAATTATCAATTGTTTATTCCAAAAAAAGTCAATTGTAGAGTTTTTTTGGAATTGGAGGTGTTTAAAACATGAAAAAAGACAGTGTATTTTAACTGTCTCTATATATTCGTGGTTAATTATTTAGAATAATTAGAACCTGAAATTTGTTGCTGACCCATTTGTACAAGTCTTTTAGTAATTTCTCCACCTACTGAACCATTAGCTCTACTAGTTGCATCTGGTCCCATTTTAACGCCTAATTCGTTAGCAATTTCATATTTCATTTGTTCAATTGCTTGTTTAGCGCCAGGAACTACTAAACGA